>JAYNNS010000376.1:0-2541 GCA_038112835.1 Curvibacter sp.
CCCTCATAGTAGGCGCGGCGGATCCGGATCACGTCCTCGTAGGACTCGAGGTGCTGCGTCCAGGCCGTCAGCCGCTGGCGCAGGTCCTCGAGGTCAAAGTAGTTCTGCAACGACTCCTGGAAGTCGTTCGAGGCCATCAGCTCGGCCAGGTAGTGGGTCTCGGGGGTCTCGGGCAGCTCACGCAACTTGATGACCCAGTCACGGTCCTGTCGCAGCTCGTTGCGCACCAGGGCCTGCAGGAACTTGCCTTCGCGGATGCTGCGCAGCGAGGCGTCGAGCTTGCCGAGCTCGCTGGCGAACTGCTCCAGGGCCACGCCGTAGAGCTGCGCCGCGCGCCCGTACAGCTGCAGCTTGCTGTAGGCGTAGGGCACGCCCATCCAGCCTTCCTGCACGGCCTTGTCCGTGACGTTGCGGCCGGTGAGCAGCGACCAGGGCACGAGGGCGCGATCGTAGTGCCCCTGTGCGGCGTCGGCCCAGCCCGCGCCGAGCAGGGCCTTGCTGGAGAAGGCGCCGTCGAGTCGGATGCGGTCCAGGTACTGCCGGGCCTCGGCCACCTGGCCGCCGGCGATCAGCCGGTTGCCCAGCAGCAGGTTGGACTTGTCGCGCAGGGCCAGGGCCGCCTCGTCGTCGGCGCGCAGCTGCCCCGCGCGGGCCAGCTCCTCCAGCCCCGCCGTCTCCTGGCCGCTGTGGACCAGGGCCATGGCGAGGTTGTAGCGGGCGTAGCCCTCGTAGCCGGCCTCGCCCTGCAGGCCCTGCAGCACGCGGATCGCCTCCGGGAACTTGCCCGTGTGGATGTAGATCTCGGCGCGCAGCAGCCGCTCCTCGTTGCGGATCTTTTCCGGGATGCGGCCCTCGATCTTCTCGACGGTGCGCAGGGCGCTGCGCGCGTCCCCCTTCTGCATGAAGATGCGCGCCAGCCGCCAGGCGGCCTCGTTGCGCACGGCTTCGTCCACATCGCCCTCGAGCACGGCCTGGATGGCGCGGCCGGCCCGCTGGTGCATGCGGTAGGACAGCTCGAAGTCGCCGACGGAGAAGGTGGCGCGATGGATCTGGTAGTGCAGCGGATCGCGCCGCGGATCGTCCAGCCGGTAGAACTGGAAGAGTTCGGTGTCGAGCCGGCTGATGGCGTCGAAGTGCAGGCCCTGCGCCGCGTGATAGTAGGCCTCGCCCACGTAGAGGTCGCGCGGCCGCAGCCGGCCCGGCGCCTCGTCCGCCAGGACCAGCGGGCTGATGCACAGACCCAGCACGCAAAGATGGCGTCGCAGCACGGGCGTCACTCGTCACTCGTTGATCTGGATGGCCTGGCGCCCGGATCCCGGTCCGCTGAGCACGATCTCGACCAGCTTGGGTTCGACCGCTTTCGTGATCGTCCGGCTGGCCACCTGGCGGTAGTCGCCGTTGTCGGCGGTCTTGCCGATCACGGTCACCTCCACGTGGTGCTCCCCGGTCCGGATGTTGCCGGTGTGCAGGCGCTGGATGCCGCCGCTGCGCAGCGCCTCCAGCTCCTTGTAGGTGTAGATGTGGTGGGCCACGTCCAGGCCGCCGATCCTGAGCTTGACCGAATCGATGCGCAGCTTCGTGTCGGGCGCCAGGCTCAGGAACAGCGAGACCTGGGTGCTGGACGGATAGAGCAGCTTCTCCTCCAGCTGCAGCAGCTCGGTGGAGATGGCCAGCACGTCCTTCTTGATGTCCTGGACCTGCTCGTCCAGTCCCTTGACCTGCTCTTTGGCAGCCGGCTGAGCCGTCGCCGCGGTGATCGAGGCGGCGAGCACGAGCGTCGTGATCAGTGATTTCAGCAAGCGGTTCATCGGTCAGGGAAGGGTCTGGAAGAGGTTTCGGGTGCAGCGTCTGCCGGGTGTTCAGCGCACGCAACTTCATGACGCGGCGTGCAGATGAGACATGGCTTGCATGAGCCCGGCAGGCCTGTGCATCCTTGCGAAAAAATTCTAGTGGCGCGTTTTGCGTGTCCTGCGCTGTGTTTGTTACGGTCTGTTCGCTGTACACGCAACGAAGTCGCCACAGATCGCGCCATATCCGCGAGAGCTGCCCGAGGGATCCGGACACTCGTGAAAACCCATCGTGTGCCGTGGGGTTCTCGAAGGGCATCACGGTCATCGCACGTGCCTCTCGGTGACGCAACAAATGCTTACGTTCCGATACCGATGCCTGCAATTCGTCCCGAGCCCTCGTTTGTTACCGACTGTTCGCGTGTTGATCCTTGCGCGTTGCGCCGGACACAAGCTGCGCATGTCTCCGTTGAAAAAGCGGATGACGCTGGGGCGCAGCGACAAATTTCCCGCTGACAGCGGGCGCCCCCCACTTGCATGGCGATGCGCATCGCACGCAACAACTGCTTACGTCCTGATACCGGTGCGTGCGAGTTGTGCGTGATCCCGTTGCTAGACTCGCGCCGATTTTTTAGCTGGATGCATCGCTGCGATGCCTTCGGCTGCATCGGTGGTCCGCGTAATTCTCAACAGGATGATCCAGGCTGTGTGTCACTGCTCTCAAGATGTGCTGCGCGTGTGCGCTGCGGCCCCC
>JAYNNS010000377.1:0-2538 GCA_038112835.1 Curvibacter sp.
CGCTGGTGGCGAACCGGGCAGGATCATCTTCTCGGGGGTGGGCAAGACGCGCGCAGAAATGCGGCGCGCCCTGGAAGTCGGCATCGGCTGCTTCAACGTCGAGAGCGAAGCCGAACTCGAAGTCCTCGATGAAGTCGCGCGCTCGCTCGGCAAGCGCGCGCCCGTCAGCATCCGCGTCAACCCGAACGTCGACGCCAAGACCCACCCCTACATCTCCACCGGCCTCAAGGGCAACAAGTTCGGCATTGCGCACGAGCGCACCCTGGCCACCTACCGGCGCGCCGCCGCCCTGCCGGGCCTGCAGGTCGTGGGTATCGATTGCCACATCGGCTCGCAGATCACGCAGGAAGGTCCCTACCTCGACGCCATGGACCGCGTGCTCGACCTCGTCGATGCGATCGAGGCCGCCGGCATCCACCTGCACCACATCGATTTCGGTGGCGGCCTGGGCATCGACTACAACGGCGACACGCCGCCCGCTGCCGATGCGCTCTGGGCGCGCCTGCTGGCCAAGCTCGACGCCCGCGGCTACGGCGAGCGCCAGCTCATGATCGAACCCGGCCGCTCGCTGGTCGGCAATGCCGGCGTCTGCCTCACCGAGGTGCTCTACCTCAAGCCCGGCGAGCAGAAGAACTTCTGCATCGTCGACGCCGCCATGAACGACCTGCCCCGTCCCGCCATGTACGAGGCCTACCACCAGATCGTGCCGCTGACCGCACGTGCGGGTACCACCCGCACCTGGGATCTGGTGGGGCCCATCTGCGAAAGCGGCGACTGGCTGGGCCGCGACCGTGTGCTCAACGTGCAGCCGGGCGACCTGCTGGCCGTACTCTCGGCCGGCGCCTACTGCATGAGCATGGCCAGCAACTACAACACGCGCGGCCGCGCGGCCGAGGTGCTGGTCGACGGCGACCAGGCCCACCTGATCCGCCAGCGCGAGACCGCCGCCGACACCTTCCGGCACGAAAAGCTGCTCTGAACTGCAGGGATCCGGTCTGACTTGATGCATATCAAGTCAGATTCCGTCATGGTTTTCTATAGTCGCGCCTTGTCATTTCAGAAAGGCGCTGCGTGTCCATCGAGCTCTACCGGGATTCCCACCATGCCTGTCTCATGTTCACCGACCTGGTGGAGGAAGACGGCAACGCGGTCCAGGCCAACCAGTTCCTCATCGTGGACCACGACCATGGCGCCATCCTCGACCCGGGGGGCAACCTGGCCTTCAACGAGCTGCTGCTGACCTGTTCGCGCTTTTTCACGCCGCAGCATCTGAGCTACATCCTGGCCTCGCATGCCGATCCGGACATCATCGCCTCGCTCGACCGCTGGCTGACCTCTACCCCGGCCCAGCTCGTGATCTCGCGCGTCTGGGAGCGCTTCGTGCCGCACTTCACCAAGGTCGGCAAGACGGCGGGCCGCGTCATCGGCGTGGGCGATGCCGGTGGCATCCTGCCCCTGGGCCGCAGCGAACTGCACCTGCTGCCCGCGCACTTCATGCACGCCGAGGGCAATTTCCACTTCTACGACCCGGTCAGCAAGATCCTGTTCAGCGGCGACCTCGGGGTCTCCATGATGTCGGGCCAGCAGGCCGGCAAGCCCGTCACGGACTTCCCGTCGCACGTGCATCTCATGGAAGGCTTCCACCGCCGCTACATGGTCTCGAACAAGGTGCTGCGCCTGTGGGCCGCCATGGCGCGCAAGCTGGACATCGCCATGATCGTGCCGCAGCACGGCGCCCCGCTGGCCGGTCCGGCCATTCCCGCCTTCCTCGACTGGATCGAGCACCTGGCCTGCGGTGTCGACCTTTTCGACGACCGCAACTACCAGCTACCGCGCACGATCATCGACCCGCGCATGACCAACAGCCGCCCCGCGGCCCTGGCCTGAGAAGGCGCGCCAGAGGCGCCAGCCGAGCAGCAACCCCAGCACCGCGGCATAGACGTAGACCTCGGCAAAATCGTTCTTGCCGGCCCGCATCCAGAAGAAGTGCAGCACGGCCAGCACGGCCACGGCATAGACGAACCGGTGCAGGGCCTGCCAGCGCGGTCCGCCCAGCCAGCGGATGGCACCGTTCCAGGAGGTCGCGGCCAACGGCGTCAGCAGCACGATGGCCGTGAAACCCACCAGGATGAAGGGCCGCTTGGCGATGTCAGCCGCGATGTCCTGCAGCTCGAAGCCCATGTCGAACCAGGCGTAGCACAGCAGGTGCAGCACGGCGTAGCCGTAGACCGCCAGCCCCAGCATGCGCCGCAGGCGCGCCAGGCCGGGCAGTCGGAAGGTGAGGCGCAAGGGTGTCACGGCAAGCACCACGCACAGCATGCGCAAGGTCCAGTCGCCGGTAGAGCGGATCAGGGCCTCGGCCGGATTGGCACCCAGCTGGTCCATCGCCGCACCATAGACCAGCCAGACGGCAGGTCCCAGGCCGACGAGGAAAAGAAGAGGCTTCGCGGCCCGGCTCAGCAAGGCGCGGTTGAGGGACTCGCGCAACACGACAAACCGCTCAGTAGTATTTTTTCAAGTCCATGCCAGCAAAGAGTT
>JAYNNS010000378.1:0-2523 GCA_038112835.1 Curvibacter sp.
ATGGGCTTTGGGTTGAGTCGAGATACTTGCGCGATTACTGCACAGGACGCTTAATCCAATTTCTGGTGCTGATTTGTTATCGGTAGCACGAAAGTACGGATGGTCTCATGCGGGAATTTTCAATCAACAAAGCCTTCACACTGCTCGAACCCGGCCCCGTGGTGCTCGTGACCACGCACGACGGCCAGCAGCCCAACATCATGACCATCTCCTGGACCATGGTCGTGGACTTCACGCCGGTGTTCGCCCTCACCACCGGGCCCTGGAACCATTCCTTCGCCGCGCTGCGCAAGAGCAAGGAATGTGTGATCGCCATCCCCACGGTGGACCTGCTGGACAAGGTCGTCGGCATCGGCACCTGCTCGGGGGCCGACACGGACAAGTTCGCCAAATTCAAGCTCACACCATGCAAGGCCAGCCAGGTGCAGGCGCCGCTGATCAAGGAGTGCCTGGCCCACATCGAGTGCAAGCTGATCGACTACAACAAGAAGCACGGCGTCGTCTTCCTGCAGGGCGTGGCGGCCTGGGTGGACGCCGCGCGAAAAACAGATAAAGAGCGCCGCATGCTGCACGCCGTGGGCGACGGCACCTTCATCGTCGACGGCCGCAGGCTGGACCGGCGCCGGGCCATGCGCGCCAAGCTGCCGGCGGGCGTCTGAGCCGCAGGGTACCCGGCCCTCGCGTGCCGGGTGCTGGCGGCGGCCCCGTCGGGTGTGCCGGTGCGGCTCGGCGGCGGCAATTCCGTCTGGGCGCCTGAGGAGAAGTGGGCGCCAGTGCGCGCCCCGCTAGACTCGGGGCATGTCCCTGCTGCTGCTCCTGCTCCTGCCCTTCGTCGGCAGCGCCATTGCGGCGCTCCTGCCGACCAATGCGCGCAACCTCGAATCGCTGTGGGCGGCGCTGGTCGCGCTCGCCGTCGCCGTGCCGCTGGCGCTGCTCTACCCGCAGGTGGCCGATGGCGCGGTGCTGACGGAGCGCCTGGCCTGGCTGCCGGGTCTGGGGCTGGACCTCGTGGTGCGGCTCGACGGCTTTGCCTGGATGTTCGCCATGCTGGTCAGCGGCATGGGTCTGCTGGTCATCATCTACGCGCGCTACTACCTTTCACCCGAGGATCCGGCCGCGCGCTTCTATTCGCTGCTGCTGGGCTTCATGGGCGCCATGCTGGGGGTGGTGCTCTCGGGCAACCTGGTCCAGCTCGTGGTGTTCTGGGAGCTGACCAGCGTCTTCTCCTTCCTGCTCATCGGCTACTGGTACCACCGCAAGGACGCCCGCCGCGGCGCGCGCATGGCCTTCACGGTCACGGCCACGGGCGGCCTGGCCCTGCTCGGCGGCGTGCTGGTGCTGGGGCATATCGCGGGCAGCTATGAGCTGGACGTGGTGCTCCAGGCCGGTGACGTGGTGCGTGCGCACGCGCTGTACCCGCTGGCCCTGGTGCTCATCCTGCTGGGCGCGCTGACCAAGAGCGCGCAGTTCCCCTTCCATTTCTGGCTGCCGCGCGCCATGGCCGCGCCCACGCCGGTCTCGGCCTACCTGCATTCGGCCACCATGGTGAAGGCCGGCGTCTTCCTGCTCGCGCGCCTGTGGCCCGTGCTCGCGGGGACCGACGCCTGGTTCTGGATCGTCGGCGGCGCGGGCCTGGCCACGCTGCTGCTGGGCGCCTACGTGGCCATGTTCCAGAACGACCTCAAGGGTCTGCTGGCCTATTCCACCATCAGCCACCTCGGGCTCATCACCCTGCTGCTGGGCCTGAACAGCCAGATGGCGGCGGTGGCGGCGGTCTTCCACATGATGAACCACGCGACCTTCAAGGCCTCGCTCTTCATGTCGGTGGGCATCATCGACCACGAGACCGGCACGCGCGACATGCGCCGCCTCGACGGCCTGTACCGCGCCATGCCCATCACGGGCACGCTGGCCATCGTGGCCTGCGCGGCCATGGCCGGCGTGCCCCTGCTCAACGGCTTCCTCTCCAAGGAGATGTTCTTCTCCGAGACGGTCTTCGTCAGCGGCCAGCCCTGGCTCGAAATCGGCCTGCCGCTGGCGGCCACCCTGGCCGGCGTGTTCGCCGTGGTCTATTCGCTGCGCTTCGGGCACGACGTCTTCTTCGGCCCGCCCCCGGCCGACTGCCCGCGCCAGCCGCACGAGCCCGTGCACTGGATGCGCGTGCCGGTGGAACTGCTGGTGCTGGCCTGCGTGGTGGTGGGCACGCTGCCGGCCTGGTCCATCGGGCCGCTGCTGGCCACGGCGGCCCAGCCCGTGGTCGGCGGCACGCTGCCCGCGTACAGCCTGGCGGTCTGGCATGGCTTCAACACGCCGCTCGTCATGAGCCTGGTGGCCACGGCCGGCGGCCTGGTGGTCTACCTGCTCTTCGCGCGGGCCTTCAAGCAGCGCCGCGCGCGGCACGCGCCGCTGCTGGCGCTCGACGGCCAGCGCCTGTTCGAGGCTCTGCTCGCCTTCGTGAGCGCGGGCGCCGCCTGGCTGCGCCGCTGGACCGGCTCGCGCCGCCTGCAGCCGCAGCTGTCGGCC
>JAYNNS010000379.1:0-2523 GCA_038112835.1 Curvibacter sp.
CCCCCCCCCCCCCCCCCCCCCCCCCCCCCCCCCCCCCCCCGCCCCCGGCTAGCGCCCGGCCTACTCTCCGAGGTCGACGCCCCGGCCGGCCTCGCCCAGGGGAATGCGGGCGGCGCGCAGGTAGGGGCGCGACCCGGCCAGGGCCTGGCACTGTTCCGGCGTCTCGTCACCGTGGAATTGCAGGGTGGCGTTGGGGATGAGCGCGCAGGCCGCCTCGATCTGCCCGGGCGAGGCATTGACCACCAGCAGCACCGGCGTCATGAAGGCCGGCAGGCGGCGGGCCAGTTCGGCGGCGCGCTGGGGCGTCACATGGCGCGGGCTGGGCTCGTACAGCACAAAACCCACGGCGTCGGCGCCGGCCGCAATCACGGCGTCCACGTCCGCCTCACGCGTGAGGCCGCAGATCTTGATGCGGGTGCGGGCAAGACGGGGCAATCCGTCGCCGGGCCGTCCCAAGACGGATTGGGCCCCCTCGGGGGGCAGCGCAGCAGACGAAGTCGCAAGCGTGGGGGCCTTATTCATGGCAACCAATCATACGCAGGCGTGCGCTCCGGCAGGCCCCAGCGGGCGTCATAGCGCGGGCCCAGGAAGTACAGGCCATCCGGCGAAAAGGTCGGTGCGGCGGCATCGCGGCTGCGCGCGGCGATGACCTCGGCCATCCATTCGGGCGGCTTCTTGCCCTGGCCGATGGTGATGAGCACCCCCATGATGTTGCGGATCATGTGGTGCAGGAAGGCATTGGCCTCGAACTCGAAGCGCCAGTAGTCCCCGCGCCGGCTGATCTCCAGGCGCGTCAGGTTCTTGACGGGTGACAGCGCCTGGCAGGCCGAGGCGCGAAACGACGTGAAATCGTGCTCGCCCAGCAGGTGGGGCAGGGATTGCTGCATCAGCGCCAGATCCAGGGGCTGGAAGACCCAGCCCACGCGGTGCGTGTCGATGCTGGGACGCACGGGTGACTCGAGCAGCAGGTAGGCGTAGCGGCGCGACAGGGCGCTGGCGCGGCAGTGGAACTCGTCGGGGACCACCTGGGCCCACTGCACGGCAATGTCGCGCGGCAGGAAGGTGTTGGTGCCGCGGATCCACGCGTACGGTGTGCGTTCGGCCGTGGTGTCGAAGTGCACCACCTGCATCAGGCCGTGCACGCCGGCATCGGTGCGGCCGGCGCAGAGGGTGGAGATGCGCTGGTCGGCGAAGCGCCCCAGGGCCTGCTCCAGCTGGTCCTGGACGGTTCGCCCCGAGGGTTGGCTCTGCCAGCCGTCATAGGGGTGACCGTCGTAGCTGACGCCGAGGGCCACCCTCACGGAAGCCTGCCTTCCACCGCCCCGCTGCGAAGCGCCGGCCGTTCAGCCGAGCGCAGACAGGGCCTTTTGCGCGCGGGCCTTCATGTCGCCCGAGGCCTCGGCGATGATTTCCTCGATCAGGGCGCGGGCGCCATCGGTATCGCCAATGGCCTTGAACTCGTCGGCCAGGGCCAGCTTGGTCGCCAGCGGGTCATCGTCACCGGCGCCCGGCTGTTCCGAGGTCGTGCCCAGATCCAGCGACAGGCCGCCCATGTCGAAGCTCATCATGTTGTCAGCCGCCGGTGCGGAGGCGGCCGGAGCCGATCGCGTGGGCAGCGACGGGGCTTCGAAGGCCAAGCTGTTGTCTGCGCCCGAGGCGATCGGCACCGGTTGCGTGGCGGCGCTGGGTACGGCGGCACGGGCCGGTGCCTCATCGAGCGAGAAATCGAGGTCCAGATCCAGGTCCACGCCCGCGGCAGGAGCCAGGGCCGTGGCAGCGGCCGCCACCGGTGCAGCCTGACGCACGGGCGCTGGGGCGGCGTAGCTGCTGGGCGCGGGCTCCAGCGGGGCAGGCGCCGAGGCCGGCGGTTCGCCGCCCGGCTGGTACATGCTGTTGCCCGGATCGATGCCGCGGCCCAGCTCGCACACCTGCTCCCATTCCATGCCGCTACCACCCGTGACCTTGTAGGCTTCCTTGGCAATGAGACCGAAGTTCTTCACGTCACGGCGCTTGGCGTAGATTTCCAGCAGCTTCTGGTGGATGGCCACGCGGCTCGGGTGATGGCGTAGGGCTTCCTTGAGGATTTCCTCGGCCTGCAGGTCGCGGCCGTAGGCCAGGTACACATCGGCTTCAGCGACGGGGTCGACATCGTCGCCGGCATCGAGCTGGCTGGGCGAATAGACCATGGACGAGGAGCTGTTCACGCTGGCGTCGTTGGTGTCGACGCGCTGCCCGCCGCTGTTACCGAAAAAAGAGTCAGGCTGGAGACGGCTTTCCAGATAGGCGCTGTCGACCTGGCCCGCGTTCTTGCGCTGACGGCTGCGGTAGAAGGCAAAGCCCGCCAGCAGGGCGACCAGCCCACCGGCAGCAGCCGGGATCATGGGGTTGTCCAGCAACTCGTCGAGCAGCGAGGGCTCTTCCACCACGGGGGCGGGCGGTGGCGCGGCGGGACGGGGAGCCGGTGCCGGTGCGGGAGCTGCGGGTGCCGGGGCGCTGGCCGGCGCAGTGGGCGCGGTTGCCACC
>JAYNNS010000380.1:0-2509 GCA_038112835.1 Curvibacter sp.
CATCTACCCCTCACGCCATTGCCATCGCCGGCGCCTCCGGCCGCATGGGCCGCATGCTGATCGAGGCCGTGCACGCGGCCGAGGACTGCCGCCTGGCCGGCGCGCTGGACATCGCGGCCAGTCCGGCCCTGGGCAGCGATGCCACCGCCTTCCTGGGCCATGCCAGCGGCGTGGCCATCACGGCCGACCTGCAGGCTGGCCTGAAGAACGCGCGTACCCTGATCGACTTCACGCGCCCCGAGGGCACGATGGCCCACCTGCAGGTCTGCCGCGAGCTGGGCGTGGCCATGGTGATCGGCACCACGGGCTTTGACGAGGCACAGAAGGCGGAGATCGCCGCCGCGTCCCGCGACATCCCCATCATGCTCTCGCCCAACATGAGCGTGGGCGTCAACGTCACGCTCAAGCTGCTGGAGATGGCGGCCAAGGCGCTGGCCACCGGTTACGACATCGAGATCATCGAGGCCCATCACCGCCACAAGGTCGATGCGCCCTCGGGCACGGCGCTGAAGATGGGCGAGGTCATCGCCGGCGCGCTGGGCCGCGAGCTCAAGGACTGCGCCGTCTACGAGCGCTACGGCCACACCGGCGAGCGCGACCCGTCCACCATCGGCTTCGCCACCGTGCGCGGCGGCGACATCGTGGGCGACCACACCGTGCTCTTCGCCGGCACCGGCGAGCGCATCGAGATCACCCACAAGTCGGCCAGCCGCGTCACCTATGCCCAGGGCAGCCTGCGCGCCGTGCGCTACCTGGCGGACAAGAAGAACGGCCTGTACGACATGTTCGACGTGCTGGGCCTGAAGAACTGAGTCCGCGTTCCGCCATGCAAGAAAAATACAAGCACCTCGAGGTCGAGCAAGCCGCCCACGCGCACTGGGTGGCACGCGACGCCTACCGCGTCACCGAAGACGCGGGCAAGAAGAAGTTCTACGCCTGCTCCATGCTGCCCTACCCCAGCGGCAAGCTGCACATGGGCCACGTGCGCAACTACACCATCAACGACATGCTCACGCGCCAGCTGCGCATGAACGGCTACAACGTGCTCATGCCCATGGGCTGGGACGCCTTCGGCCTGCCGGCCGAGAACGCGGCGCTCAAGAACGGCGTGCCGCCGGCCAGGTGGACTTACGAGAACATCGCCTACATGAAGGGTCAGATGCAGGCCATGGGCCTGGCCATCGACTGGAGCCGCGAGGTCGCCACCTGCGACCCGAGCTACTACAAATGGAACCAGTGGCTCTTCCTCAAGATGCTGGAGAAGGGCATCGCCTACCGCAAGACCCAGGTCGTCAACTGGGACCCGGTCGACCAGACCGTGCTGGCCAACGAGCAGGTGATCGACGGTCGCGGCTGGCGCACCGGCGCGCTGGTCGAGAAGCGCGAGATCCCGGGCTACTACCTCAACATCACCGCCTATGCCGATGAGCTGCTGCAGCACGTTCAGATCGGCAACGCGCAGGCCACGCTGACCGGCTGGCCCGACAAGGTGCGCCTGATGCAGGAGAACTGGATCGGCAAGAGCGAGGGCGTGCGCTTCGCCTTCACGCACGACATCCGGGGTACGGATGGCCAGCTGATCGGTGACGGCCGCATGTATGTCTTCACCACGCGCGCCGACACCATCATGGGGGTGACCTTCTGCGCGGTCGCCCCCGAGCATCCGCTGGCTATGCACGCGGCGAAGGCGAATCCGAAGCTCGCGGCCTTCATCGAGGAGTGCAAGAAGGGCGGCACCACCGAGGCCGAGCTGGCCCTGAAGGACAAGGAAGGCCAGCCGACCGGCCTGTACGTCACCCATCCGCTGACCGGCGACAAGATCGAAGTCTGGGTCGGGAACTACGTGCTCATGAGCTACGGCGACGGCGCTGTGATGGGCGTGCCCGCGCATGACGAGCGCGACTTCGCCTTTGCCAAGAAATACGGCATTGCGATCAAACAGGTCGTGGCGCTCGAGGGCGAGACCTTTACCACCGAGGCCTGGGCCGAGTGGTACGCCGACAAGGCGCGCGGCGTCTGCGTGAACTCCGGCGTGCTCGACGGCCTGTCCTCCAAGGCGGCGGTCGACCAGGTCGCGACCCTGCTCGCAACCCAGGGCCTGGGCGAGAAGAAGACCACCTTCCGTCTGCGCGATTGGGGCATCAGCCGCCAGCGCTACTGGGGGACGCCGATCCCGATCATCCACTGCGAGAGCTGCGGTCCGGTGCCGGTGCCCGAGGAGGACCTGCCGGTCGTGCTGCCGCAGGACCTGGTGCCCGACGGCTCGGGCAATCCGCTCAACAAGTGCGAGTCGTTCCTGAAGGTCGACTGCCCCTGCTGTGGCAAGCCGGCGCGGCGCGAGACCGACACCATGGACACCTTCGTGGACTCGTCCTGGTACTTCATGCGCTACTGCGATCCGACGAATCCCGACCAGATGGTGGCGGACGGCGCCAACTACTGGATGCCGATGGACCAGTACATCGGCGGCATCGAACACGCCATCCTGCACCTGCTCTACGCCCGCTTC
>JAYNNS010000381.1:0-2490 GCA_038112835.1 Curvibacter sp.
AGCCATAACCAGCGTTTCAGCGGGCTGCGTGGCGCATCGGCCTGCAAAGCAGCGTGCCGGAGTTCACGACGAACCTCCAACGCGGGAGTCCACTCGCCTTTTGAGCGCAGATCCTCGTAGGCCTGCAGGACCGCCAGATTCCCCAACCGCGTGTGCTCAAAGCGGGCATCTGGATGCTTGTACTGCAGCAGCTTCTTGTTTTTTTTCATCAGTGCGCGTGCCGCGCCACTTCCCTGGAACGTCGCACTGCCGGTGTGCATGACGAACACATCCTCGGTGATCATCTGGCGGTAGCCCGCCTTGGCGAGCCGCAAGCTGAAATCGAAATCCTCGAAATAGCCCAGCCCGAAGGTGACATCCAGTCCGCCGAGTTCCGTCCAGACATCCGCGCGTATGGCGATGCAGAAGAAGTCGCTACGATAGGTCGGCATCAGGTGACCGGTCGGGTGCTGGTGGATCCAGTCACCTGTCTCCAGCCACTCCTGCGCGGTGGCATCAGGCTTCCAGAGCCTTTGTCCGTTACCTGCTGAGTTGGTGACGGGCCCCAGCATCGCCACGTCGTCGGGCGCGTCATGGATCACCCGTTTCAGGGCATCCAAGGCTCCGGCGGGAAACAGCGTGTCGTTGTTCACCAGCAGCAACCACTTTCCGGTCGCCTGCGCCGCTCCCCAGTTCATCCCGCCGGCAAAGCCCCGGTTGCTTTCACTGAGCAGACACCGGACCCGGGGATGCAGCTCGCACCACGCCCTCGTTCTTGCGGCTGAGTCGTCAGGTGACCCGTTGTCAACGACAAGCAACTCGATATCCGCGTCATCCAGCCACGGCAACAAGGACTCCAGGCATGGCCGGGTGGTGCGCTCGAAATGACGGAACCCCAGGACGACCAACGACAGCAGTGGCGTCTTCAAGCCCGCCCCGCTCACCGCTGCATCACCCACGCAATCAGCTGCCGGGTCGAAGCCGCCGTCGTATAGGGACTCTCACGCCCGCTGTCCGGTAGCCCCTCCACACGCCAACGCTCGTAAAGCTTCTCCAAAGCCATGGCCAGCAGTTGTGCCACGGCGACGGCAGCACTGTCACCCGGCTCGATCCCTGTCTCCACCGTCACATGCCCCTCCCCGCGGATCATCGCGGCCATCTGGGGATTGCGGTGCACGATGGACAGGATGGGTCGCTGCATCCAGAGGTATTCGTAAAGCTTGGAGGGGATGTATTCCTCACACAGCGGGTCTTCGCCGTGCAGCAGGAGCAGCACATCCACGCCGCGCATGCGATGCAGGATCTGGTCGCGACCCGACAGGCCGGAGGCCGGGTCGGCCTCGATGCGGCCGAACTGGCGCACCTGCTCGCGCACGGGGGAGTGCTGCAGCAGCTCGGCGGCGGGGGCATCGATCGCGCCGCCGTAGATGTGCAGCTCGGTCTGCGCCACCAGTTCGGGACGGCGGGTCCGCAGCAGTTCCAGCGCCTGGATGAAGGGCACCATGCTGCGGGTGGCGGAGAGCGAACCGAAATGGCCCACGACGAATTTCGTGCCTGGCTTGTAGGGCGGCAAGGTGTCGAAAGGCTGGTCGATGCCTGGCAGCATCATCTTGCCGCGCTCGCCCAGCTGGGGATGACGGGCCCGGGCGCTGGCCAGGGCCTGGTCGGTGAACCAGATGGCCAGGTCGGCGTCGGTGCAGATCTGGCGCTCGATCTCGGCCTGTTTCTTCTGGTGCGGGGTGCTCGGCGTGGTGCCGGGCACGACCAGCGGGTCGTGCACCTCGGCCAGCCAGGGCGTGCCGATGGCGAACTTGAGTGCGCGGCCGGCCACGTGGGCGGCGTAGGCGCCGCCGGTGGAGTAGATCAGGTCGAAGGGCTGCTGGCGTGCCAGCGACCGCCCCTTGAGGTAGGCCGTGAGCCACCAGGACCAGGAGCTTTCCAGCGGGCGCAGCAGCTTCTCCACGACCATGCCCGGCAGCAGGATGAGGGAGGCCAGCAGCATGAGCACGCGGTAGATCACGCCCTTGCCGAAGCGCTGGCGCAGCACATGGCGCAGGTCGAAGCGCAGGCCGGCCGGGCCGGCGGGCCAAAGCTGATAGTGTTCCAACGCCTGGTCCTTCTCGCCGGACACACCGCTGAGCACCACGAGCTCGATGCCCGCCGCCTTGAGATGCGGCAGCTTGTCCGTGATGGTGTGGCTGGCCGCACGGCCGTCCATGTTGAAGGCGTGCGAGATGACAAGCCAGCGTTGCCGGGTAGGTGCAGTCATAGGGAACGGATGGAGAGGGCCTGCTGGTACAGGGCTTCGTATTCTAGCGCCGCCCTCTCCCATGTATGCGCCTGTGCGAAGGCCAAGCCCTGGCCGCGCAGGCCGGCGGCCAGAGTGCTGTCGTCGAGCACCCGGCGCGCGAGGCGCGCGATGTCAGCGCTGTTGCGCGGGTCGTGCAGCAGCAGGGCCTCCTGGCCGTCGTGCAGCTCGCGCGAGATGCCGCAGTGCACCGGGCCGCTGAC
>JAYNNS010000382.1:0-2484 GCA_038112835.1 Curvibacter sp.
GGGAAAGCCCAGCTGGGCCAGGGCCACCACGTCCATATAGCCTTCGGTGACCAGCACGTAGCCCGCGTCGCGGATGGCGTTGCGGGCCTCGAACAGGCCGTAGAGCTCGTGGCCCTTGCTGAAGACCGGGGTCTCGGGCGAGTTCAGGTACTTGGGCTTCTCGTCGCCGAGCACGCGCCCGCCAAAGCCGATGCATTCGCCCTTGACGTTGCGGATGGGGAACATGATGCGGTCGCGGAAGCGGTCGTAGCGCTTGCCGTCGGCGCCGTCCTCGCCCTCGCTGACGATGACTAGGCCCGACTCCACGAGCAGCGGGTCGTCGTAGTTCGGGAACACGCTGGCCAGGCCGCGCCAGCCCTCGGGGGCATAGCCCAGGCCGAAGGTCCTGGCGACCTCGCCCGAGAGGCCGCGGCCCTTGAGGTAGTCCACCGCGCGGGGCGCGTGCTTCAGCTGCCTGCGCCAGGCCTCGCCGGCCTTCTCCAGCACGTCGCCGAGCGTGGCCTGCTTCTGGCGCTGCTCGGCGGCACGCGCGCGGTCCTGTGGGCTGGCCTCGTCCTCGGGGACCTGCAGGCCGTAGTGCTGGGCCAGGTCGCGCACGGCTTCGATGAAGCTCATGCCTGTCTGTTCCATGAGGAAGTTGATGGCGTCGCCGTGCTTGCCGCAGCCGAAGCAGTGGTAGAACTGCTTGGTCGGGCTGACCGTGAAGGAAGGCGACTTCTCCGCATGGAAGGGGCACAGGCCCATGAAGTTGGCGCCGCCCTTCTTGAGCTGCACATGACGGCCCACGATCTCGACCACGTCGGCGCGCGCGAGCAACTCCTGGATGAAGGACTGGGGGATGGCCATGGCGAGCCTGATTGTAGGCAGTCGGGCCGGGCCGCGGCCCGGGCTCAGTCGCCCCGGACCACGCCTTCACGCCGCGGGTCGGCGCCACCGTACAGACCCGGGCCTCGCACCTCGATGGCCTGCAGGCCGCTGGTCAGGGGCTGCTCCCTGACAGGGTGGCCGCGGGCCTGCAGGGCCTGCACGGTGGTGGCGGGAAAGCCGCCCTGCTCCAGCAGCACCGGTCCACCGAAGGACGCGAAGTTGGGCAGATCGATGGCCTGCTGCACGTCCAGGCCCCAGTGCAGGGTGGCATAGAGCAGCTTGGTCGTGTAATGGATGATGTAGGCCCCGCCCGGGCTGCCGCCGCTGAGCAGGAACTCGCCGCGCGGGCGCTCGAAGACCAGCAGCGGGGTCATGGACGAGCGTGGGCGCTTGCGCGGCTCGACGCGGTTGGCGATCGGTGCGCCCGACTCGCTGCGCGGTGTGAAGCTGAAATCGGTGAGCTGGTTGTTGAGCAGGAAGCCGCCGGCGAGCCCCTGGCCGCGGTTGACCATGAGGCGGGCCCCCCAGGCGGCCTCGATGCTGCTGGTCATGGCCAGGGCATGGCCCTGGCCATCGACGATGCTGATGTGGCTGGTGCCGTACTCGGGCTGCGCGGGCATGGGCGCCAGGCTGTGCTGCACGCCGGCCGGAATGCCCGGCGGAGCCTCGTGCATGCGCCGGGCCCCGGGGTCGCTGCCGATCAGCCGGGCGCGCTGGGCCAGGTAGTGCTCGTCGAGCAGGCTCATCCAGTTCGGGCCCGGGGGCGGCACATAGTCCGGGTCCGCCGCATAGAGGGCGCGGTCGGCAAAGGCCAGGCGGGAGGCTTCGGTGTAGAGATGCAGCCAGTCGGGTCCGGCCCGCAGGCCTTGCGGGCCGCGCTGCGGCTGCAGCTGCGCGGCGGGGGTGTGCCGCAGCAGCCCCAGGATCTGGCCCAGCGCCAGCGTGCCCGAGCTGGGCGGTGGCATGCCGCAGACGCGCACGTCGCGCGCGCGGCCCCCGACGGCCTGCGGGCGCGTGGCGCTGTAGACGAAGCACAGGGGCGTGCGCACCACCACGTCGTAGCCGGCCAGATCGTCCAGGCTCAGGCGCCCCGGGCTGTGCGGATGCTCGCGCACCTTGCGCACCAGGGCCTCGGCGACCTCGCCTGTGTAGAAGGCGCTGCTGCCTTCGGCGGCGATGCGGCGCAGCACGGCGGCCAGTTCCGGGTTCTGCAGAACATGGCCTACGGGCCAGGGCTGGCCCTGGGCGTCGAAGTAATGGGCCCGGGCCACCGGGTCCTGCTTGAGTTGCGGCGTTTCGAGCAGCAGGGCGTGCAGGCGCGGGCTGACGGCAAAACCCTGCTCGGCCAGCGTGATGGCGGGTTCGAACAGCCGGGCCCAGGGCAGGCGGCCATGCTGGCGATGCGCGACTTCGAGCAGGCGCAGCACCCCCGGTGTGCCCACCGAGCGGCCACTGTGCACGGCCGCCTGGAAGGGCAGAGGCTGACCCTGGGCGTCGAGAAAGAGGTTTTCGTCGGCTTCCCCCGGCGCGGTCTCGCGGCCATCATAGGCCTCGGTGAGCCGGCCGTCGTGGTGCAGCAGGAAGGCGCCGCCACCGATGCCGCTGGACTGCGGCTCG
>JAYNNS010000383.1:0-2466 GCA_038112835.1 Curvibacter sp.
ATTTCGCATAAGTGAATCGAGGAGCCTCCATGTCCCCTTCCGCCATTAGCCTGCCGCCGCCCCCACCCATCCAGCAGCTGCACCACTACGCCTACCGCGCGCGCGATGCCGAGGAGACGCGCCACTTCTACGAGGACATCCTGGGCCTGCCGCTGTACCACATCATCCAGAGCGACCACGTGCCCAGCACGGGCGAGTACTGTCCCTACACGCACTTCTTCTTCCGCCTGCAGGACGGCTCCTTCATCGCCTTCTTCGACCTGGGCGACGATGTGGCGGCCGAGCCCAGCCCGAACACGCCGCGCTGGGTCAACCACATCGCCTTCCGCGTCGACAGCATCGCCCAGCTCGAAGCCATGAAGGCGCGCCTGCAGGCGCATGGCGTCGAGGTCATCGGCGTGACCGACCACCACATCTTCAAGAGCATCTATTTCTTCGATCCCAACGGCATCCGGCTCGAGCTCTCGGCCCAGCTGGCCGACGAGTTCCAGATGCTGCAGGAGAGCCGGACCGCGCATGCCCGTCTCGACGAATGGACGGCGCGCAAGCAGGTCTGGCGCGCCGAGCGCGCGGCCGGCAAGACCGGTGCACCGCTCAAGCCGCAGCAGAACGACCGGCCCGAGGTGGGCGGCCGTCCGGCAGCCAGGGTCTGATCATGGCTGCAGCCTGGCGCGATCCTGCCTACACGAACGGCTACGAGTTCAGCGAAGGCACGGGCTACACCCTGCCCGAATACCCCTTCGTCGAACCGCCCGAGCTCAAGACGGGCGAGGTGAAACGCCACGACGTCGTCATCGTCGGCGCCGGCATCACGGGGCTGACCCTGGCCTGCGGTCTGGCGCGTCTGGGGATCGCCGCCGTGCTGCTGGACGAGGACCACACCGTCGGCGTCAAGGGCGCGGCCTCGCGCGGCATCTGCTACACACAGAAGTCGCTCGAGATCTTCGAGCGCCTGGGCGTGTACGAGCGCATCGCGGCCAAGGGCATCCAGTGGAGCGTGGGCCGCACCTTCGCCGGCCAGGACGAGGTCTATGCCTTCGACCTGCGGCAGAACAGCAGCTACAGCCTCTCGGCCCAGCCACCCTTCATCAACATCCAGCAGTTCTACATCGAGGGCTACCTGGTCGAGCGCATCCATGAACTCGGCGGCGTCGACCTGCGCTGGCGCTCGCGCGTGGTCGGCCTGCGCCAGCATGAGGACCATGCCGAACTCGAGGTCGAGACGCCGGCCGGGCGCTACACCCTGCAGGCTCGCCACGTGATCGATGCCAGCGGTTCGCACAGCCCCTTCCACGCCTGGACCGGCGTGGGCATGCAGTCGCGGCGCGGCGACGACCGCTGGTGCATCGCCGATGTGCGCTTCCGGCACACGCCACCCCGCGAGCGCCACACCTGGATCGAGGCGCCCTTCAACGAGAACCGTGCGGTCTGGCAACACCTGATGGCCGACGAGGTCTGGCGCATCGACTACCAGATGGCGCCGAACTCGGACCCCGAGGCCGTGAGCCGTGAGGAGGTGGTGCGCGAGCGCCTGCGCGGCCAGTTCGGTCCCGACGTCGATTGCGAGATCGTCTGGGTCGGCCCCTACGCCTACCGCAGCCAGTGTCTGGACCGCCTGCGCGTGGGGCGTGTCTTCTTCATGGGCGATGCGGCCAAGATCGTCAGTCCCTTCGGCGCGCGCGGCGGCAACACCGGCGTGGCCGATGCCGACAACCTGGCCTGGAAGCTGGCGGCCGTGCTGCGCGGCCTGGCGCCCGACAGCCTGCTGGACAGCTACCACGAGGAGCGGCACGAGGCCGCGGCCCAGAACGTGCAGGTCACGGCCCGTACCACGCGCTTCCTGCGTCCGGCCGACGGCATGGAGCGCACCTTCCGCAGCGCGGCCATCAGCCTGGCGCGGCAGTACCCGTTCGCGCGCACGTTGATCAACACGGGCCGCATGGCCGTGGCCAACAGCTACACGCGCTCGGGCATCTGCGAGCGCACGGGCGGGCTGTCGGTGCAGAACGTGGCGTTTCGCTGGGCCGACGGCCGGGAGGGGCATGTCAATGACCTGATCGCCTGGGCCGACGGGCGCCTGCTGGTGCTGGTCTTCGGCGACATTTCCCCCGCCGCGGCACAGCGCCTGCGCCATCTGGGCAGCGCCGCCCCCGTGCACTGCGTGCAGGTGCTGGGGCCGCAGACGTCGCCGCAGGCGCTGGAGCATGTGATCGACCCCGTGGGCCACCTGCAAGGCGCCTGCCATGTCTTCGGCCATGCCTGGGCCTTGGTGCGGCCCGATGCCTACATCGCCGCCACGGGCGAGAGCGTGGACGCGGCCCTGATCCAGGCCATCGAGAAAGCCATCGGCATCCAGGAGTAAGCCATGAAAACTACCCCCAACTTCCAGGATGCCGACACCTTCTATGAGCAATTGCTGGATGCGCACACGGGACTGAGCCGTGAAGCGTCGGAACTGCTCAATGC
>JAYNNS010000384.1:0-2460 GCA_038112835.1 Curvibacter sp.
CTGCTGGCCCACAGCCGGCTCTGGGACCAGCTCTCCAGCGCGGAACATGTGCTGCTCTGCGCCCTGCCCGCGCCGCACGGTGGGCTGCTGAGCTGGCTGGAGGCCCAGCTGCACGAGCACGGCCCCCAGCCCTGGGCCGTGCTGCGCGAGGCCCTGCGTGAGCACCCGGACCTGGCCCTGGCCGAGCAGCTCATGCACCGCTCCGACCTGGTGGCGACCGAGGACCATGGCGAAGCCCTGGCCGAGTTGCGCAACCTGCTCAAGCGCATGCTGATCGAGCAGCTCAAGGCCGAGGAGACCGAGGCCATCGCCGCCGCCCGGCTCGACCCGGCAGCGCTGGCGCGCTACCGCGAACTCCAGGCGCGCCGCCTGGCCCTGGAAAACGGCGCCGCGGCAGCCTCCTGAAAGGTCGCCAGCCGACCCGCAGTCGCATTGAATTTCAGGGCGCGGCGGGTATAATCCATTTCTGATTTCTGGCAAGAGCGACAGCAGCACCTCCGGGCCAGGCCAACCGTAGCCTCCAGCGCACCACCGGCCACCTTACCGCAAGGACTGCATCCCAAATGTTCGCCCTCCCATCTTGCCCCTGAGGATTTCTCGCCTCTGTCCCCCCAACCGCGCCGGTGCTGAAAACGGTGCTGTGTTTGTTTCTTTGTGTCCGTTTTTGATGTTTCGAGGTTGATCCATGCCCGCTCAAAAGTCCAAGAAGCCTGCAAAGCCCGCCGCCAAGCCCGTCGCCAAGGCTGCCAAACCTGCCGCCAAGGCCCCGACTGTCGCCCAATCCGCCGCCCCCAAGGCGGCGGCCAAGAAGACAGCGGCCAAGCCCGTGGCCAAGGTGCAGCCCGCCTCGAAAGCCCCGAAAGTGCCCGCTTCCAAGACCCCAGCCAAGACTGAAAAAGCCGAAAAGGCTGCCAAGCCCACCGCGGCCGAACTGAAGAAGGCCGCCGCGACCGCTGCAGCGCCCGAGACCGCAGTGGCCAAAAAGAAGCCCGGCCGCCCGCCCAAGGCCGCCGCCGCCGAATCCAGCGCCCCGCCGGCCAAGACCGGCGCCAAGCGCGGCCGCAAGCCCAAGAACGCCGCCAAGTCCGAGGACGAGGAAGATGTCGACCTCGAAGCCGAATTCGCCGAAGAAGCGCCCGAAGCCGGTGCCGGCGAGAAGGTCAAGCCGCTGCGCATGAAGATCAGCAAGGCCAAGGAACGGGCCTTGATGAAGGAATTCGGCCTGGACGAGACCGTGCTGTCCGAAGAAGACATGCAGAAGCGCCGCCAGCGCCTCAAGCTGCTGATCAAGCTGGGCAAGACGCGCGGCTACCTCACGCACGGCGAAATCTCCGACCACCTGCCCGACAAGCTGGTCGACGCCGAGACGCTGGAGGTCGTGATCTCCATGCTCAACGACATGGGCGTGGCCGTCTACGAACAGACCCCGGACGCCGAGACCCTGCTGCTGAACAACACCGGCCCCACCGCGGCCACCGAAGAGGAAGCGGAAGAGGAAGCCGAAGCCGCCCTGTCCACCGTGGACAGCGAATTCGGTCGCACCACCGACCCGGTGCGCATGTACATGCGCGAGATGGGCACGGTCGAACTGCTCACGCGTGAAGGCGAGATCGAGATCGCCAAGCGCATCGAAGGCGGCCTGATGGACATGATGGAAGCCATCAGCGCCTCCCCCGCCACCATCGCCGAGATCCTGCGCATGGCCGAGGAGATCCGCGAAGGCAAGGTCGTCATCTCCACCATCGTCGACGGCTTCGTCAACGCCGAGGAGAGCGACGACTACGTGGCCGAGGAAGACTTCGACGAGTACGACGAAGCCGACGACGACGACGGCAAGGGCGGCTCCAAGGCCCTGACCAAGAAGCTGGAAGAGCTCAAGAACCAGGCCTTGGAACGCTTCGATCGCATCCGCGCCCTGTTCGAGAAGGTGCACAAGGTCTACGACAAGGAAGGCTACGGTACCCCGGCCTACCAGAAGGCCCAGAAGAACCTGTCCGACGAGCTGATGACCATCCGCTTCACGGCCAAGACCATCGAGAAGCTGTGCGACCTGGTGCGCGCCCAGGTGGACGACGTGCGCAAGAAGGAGCGTGAGCTGCGTCGCATCATCGTCGACAAGTGCGGCTACCCTCAGGAACAGTTCATCGCCGAGTTCAGCGGCCGCGACAAGCACGGCAACGCCGCCCGCTCACACCTGCTCGACCTCAAGTGGATCGAGAAGCAGGCCGGCGCCGGCAAGCCCTGGAGCGCGGTCATGGCGCGCAACATCCCGCCGGTGCAGGACATCCAGCAGAAGCTGATCGACCTGCAGTCGCGCGTGGTCGTGCCGCTGGAGCACCTCAAGGACATCAACAAGCGCATGAACGAGGGCGAGGCGAACTCGCGCGCGGCCAAGAAGGAGATGATCGAGGCCAACCTGCGCCTGGTGATCTCCATCGCCAAGAAGTACACCAACCGCGG
>JAYNNS010000385.1:0-2434 GCA_038112835.1 Curvibacter sp.
GACCAGCGCGTTGTGCATCTTCCACTGTTCGGCCCAGGTCTTCTTCCTGCCGCTGGCCAAGTCGAGCAGCAGGTGGAACAGCTCCCAGCCGGCCTCCTCGATGCTCAGTTCGCCGTCGGCCACCCGGCCGGCGTTCACGTCCATGAGGTCGTGCCAGCGGCGGGCCAGTTCGGTGCGCGTGGCCACCTTGACCACCGGGCACTCGGCCAGGCCGTAGGGTGTGCCGCGGCCGGTGGTGAAGACGTGCAGGTTCATGCCCGCAGCCAGCTGCAGCGTGCCGCAGATGAAGTCGCTCGCGGGCGTGGCGGCGTAGACCAGGCCGCGCTGCTCGCGGCTGAGCTTGTTGCCGGGCGAGAGCACGTGGGCGATGGGCGCCGTACCGCTCTTGATGATGGAACCCATGGCCTTCTCGACGATGTTGGAGAGGCCGCCGGCCTTGTTGCCGGGGGTGGTGTTGGCGGCGCGGTCCACGCGGCCGCGCTCGAGGTACTGGTCGTACCAGCCGAGTTCGCGCACGATGGCTTCGGCGATCTCGGGCGTGGCGGCGCGGCTGGTGAGCTGCTCCACGGCGTCGCGCACCTCGGTGTTCTCGCTGAACATGAGGGTGGCGCCGGCGCGCACCAGCAGGTCGGCCAGATAACCCACGGCCGGATTGGCGGTGACGCCGCTGAAGGCGTCGCTGCCACCGCATTGCACGCCGACCACCAGCTCGCTGGCCGGCACGGTCTCGCGGCGGCGCGCGTTGAGGCGTTTGAGGTGCACCTCGGCCTGCGCGACCACGTGGTCGATCATGCTCATGAAGCCCACGTGGGCCGCGTCCTGGAGACAAACCACGTCGAGCGCTTCTTCCTTGCCGCCGTTGATGGGGATGCTGCCCGGGGGCAGCAGACGCTCGGGCTGCAGCTTCTCGCAGCCCAGGCTGACCACCATGACCTCGCCGCCGAAGTTGGGGTTGAGGCTGATGTTGCGCAGGGTGCGGATCGGGATCGGTGCCTCGGGCGCGTCGATCGCCACGCCGCAGCCATAGGTGTGCTCCAGGCCGACGACGCCGTCCACGTTGGGGTACTTGGGCAGCAGCTCCTGGCGGATGCGTTCGACCGCCACGTCCACCACGCCGGCCACGCACTGCACGGTGGTGGTGATGGCCAGCAGGTTGCGCGTGCCCACCGAGCCGTCGGCATTGCGGTAGCCCTCGAAGGTGTAGCCCTCCAGGGCCGGCAGCGGCGCCGGCTTGACCGTGGCCATGGGCAGGCCCTGCAGCGCGCGCGCCGCGGGCATGTCCAGCAGGCGTTCGTGCACCCAGCTGCCGGCGGCGATGGCGGTCTTGGCGTAACCGATGGGCACGCCGTAGCGCAGCACCGGCGCACCGGCCGCGATGTCCAGCAGCGCGACCTTGTGCGCCTGCGGCACCTTGTCGCGCAGGGTGAGGGCGTATTCGGGCAGGCTTGTGCCGGCGGGCAGGCCGCCCTCGTTGGCGACGATGGCCACGTTGTCCGTGGCCTGCATGCGGATGATGATGGGCTGGGTACTCATGTCTGGATGGGGTGTCGTCCGTCCGGGTGGCCGATCCGGGGCGCGGCGCTGGGGGCAGATCGGCTACAGTGCTGTTACGACTTGCTTTTTGTCGTATGTTGTCATACAACTATCTTCAATCTTCCGTCGGAAGATGTCAATCGGTCGAAACCAAGGGTAAACCCTGATGAGTGCATCCCTGTCCCTGCCTGTGCGCCGCCGGCCCCGGACCCTGGCGCTGGAACTCGTCGAGTCGCTGGGCGACCGCATCCGCGATGGCCGCATCGCCCCGGGTGACAAGCTGCCCACGGAGGCGGCCATCATGGAGGAGTTCGGCGTCAGCCGCACCGTGGTGCGCGAGGCCATCTCCAAGCTGCAGGCGGCCGGGCTGGTGGAGACGCGCCACGGCATCGGCACCTTCGTGGTGGGGCTGGGCGACGGCGCGGCCTTCCGCATCGCGCCCGAGCAGATGGCCACGCTGCACGACGTGATCGCCGTGCTGGAACTGCGCATCGGCCTGGAAACCGAGGCGGCGGCGCTTGCGGCCCTGCGGCGCACGCCGGAGAACCTGCTCCAGATGCGCTCGGCCCTGGACGCCTTCTCGACCGCATTGGCCCAGGGGCGCGATGCCGTGGGCCCCGACTTCCAGTTCCATCTGGAGGTGGCGCGCGCCACCCAGAACCCGCATTTCGCCGAACTCATGGGCACCCTGGGCGCCATGATCATCCCGCGCGCGCGCCTGGGCACGGAGGCGGGAGCCCAGGACGCCCAGCGCAGCTACCTGCAACGCGCCAACGCCGAGCACGAGAACATCTACGACGCCATCGCCAACCAGGACGTCGAGGCCGCCCGCGCGGCCATGCGCACCCACCTGGCCAACAGCCGCGAGCGCCGCCGCCGCGCCGCCGGCCTGGTGCCACAG
>JAYNNS010000386.1:0-2420 GCA_038112835.1 Curvibacter sp.
GAGCCGGCACCGGGCCGGAGGCCCGGATTGGCATGGTTTTTTGCCCTTAATCGGCGTATCGTAGCCAGCGTCGTCAAGAATAATCGGGTGCAAGTGGGGACCGTGTGCGGCGTGACGCGCGCGGCCCGTGACCCCGCATGTTGATGGAGAGGACCCCGTCGTGGCCACCAAATCACCGGAAGCCGAAGCCGCCGAACCGCCCAAGAGCAAGAAGATGCTGGTCATCGTGGCGGTGCTCGTCGTGCTGGGCGTGGCGCTGGCCGGCGGCTGGTTCTTCCTGAGCAAGCAGAACGCCGCCCTCGACGAGGAGGAAGAGGAGGAGGTCGCCGCCGTGGCCGAAGCCAGCGGCCCGCCCACCTACTTGCCGCTGGACAATATGGTGGTCAACCTGGCCGACCCGGGCGGCGAGCGCGTGGCGCAGATCGGCATCACGCTGGAAATCGCCGGTCCGCTGGAGCTGGAGAAGGTCCGGGCCTACCTGCCGACCATCCGCAGCGATGTGCTGCTGCTGGTGTCGCAGCGCACGGCCGACGAGCTGCTGAGCCGCGAGGGCAAGGAAAAGCTGGCCGAGGACGTGCTGGACGCCGCCTCGCGCCATTTCAGGACGCCCGCGGTCAAGGGCAAGAAGAACGCCAAGAATGCCAAAGGCGCCGCCACGGGCAATCCCGTGCGCGGGGTGCTGTTCTCCAGCTTCATCGTGCAGTGAGCCGGCCGGGATGACGCAGCCATGAGCGAATCGTTCCTTTCCCAGGAAGAAGTCGATGCCCTCCTCGAGGGGGTCACCGGCGAGAGCCAGAAGTCCGTCGAGGAAGTGCCCGAGGCGGGAGAGATCCGCGCCTACAACATGTCGAGCCAGGAACGCATCGTCCGCGGACGCATGCCGACCATGGAGATCGTCAACGAGCGCTTCGCCCGCAACCTGCGCATCGGCCTGTTCAACTTCATCCGCCGCAGCCCCGAGATCTCGGTGGGCCCGGTGCAGGTGCAGCGCTACAGCGCCTTCCTGCGCGAGCTGGCGGTGCCGACCAACTTCAACATCATGGCCATCCGCCCGCTGCGCGGCAACGGCCTGATCGTCTGCGAGCCGGCGCTGGTCTTCGGCGTGATCGACACGCTCTACGGTGGCATCGGCAAGTTCCAGACCCGCATCGAGGGGCGCGATTTTTCCGCCACCGAGCAGCGCGTGATCAACCGCCTGGTCGATGTGATCGCCGAGGAGTACAAGAAGGCCTGGCGCGGCATCTACCCGCTGGAGCTGGACTACCAGCGCAGCGAGATGCAGCCGCAGTTCGCCAATATCGCCACGCCCAGCGAGATCGTGATCTCCACCAGCTTCCAGCTGGAGATCGCCGAGATCACGGGCTCGATCCATTTCTGCATGCCGTACGCGACGATGGAGCCCATCCGCGACGTGCTGTATTCATCCACCCAGGGCGATTCGATCGAGGTCGACCGCCGCTGGGTCAATGTGCTCACGCGCGAGATTCAGGCCGCCGAGGTGACGCTGGTGGCCGAGCTGGCCAGGGCCGACGCGACGGTGGAGGAGCTGCTGGCCATGAAGCCCGGTGATTTCATCGAGCTGGAGCGTCTGCCCCGCATCGAGGCCTCGGTGGACGGGGTGCCGGTGTTCGAGTGCCAGTACGGCACGCACAACGCCAAGTACGCCATCCGCATCGAAAAGTGCCTGCGTGGCAATGACAGCAACTGGTTAGGGGAACGCTATGGCGGTTGAAGACACTCAGAAGCCCGAAGACGACGGCATGGCCGACTGGGCCGAGGCGCTGCAGGAGCAGAAGGCCTCGGGCGGTGTCGATGGCCACGAGCCCGGCGGGGTGCTCAGCGGTGAGGTGCCGCGCCCCTCGGCGGGTGAGCCACCGGCGACGGATATCAACATGGTGCTGGACATCCCGGTCCAGCTCTCGGTCGAACTCGGCCGCACCAAGGTGCCGATCAAGCACATCCTGCAGCTGGGCCAGGGCTCGGTGGTCGAGCTCGACGCACTGGCCGGCGAGCCCATGGACGTGCTGGTCAACGGCTACCTGATCGCCCAGGGCGAGGTGGTGGTGGTCAACGACAAGTTCGGCATCCGCCTGACCGATGTGGTCACGCCCTCCGAGCGCCTGCGCCGCGTGAGCCGCGGCTAGTCCGCAACTGTCGCGGTTTGATGCCGCATTTTCCGGCCGTCCGCGCGCGGCCTTGACTTAAACTGCGGGCCATGACGCAAACCATCGTCTCGGTTGTCCTTTTCCTGGTCATCCTGGCGTTGCTGCCGCTGGCGATCCGCTGGTACCAGCAGCGCACCCCGGGCGGTGCTTCGCCGGCCGCAGCCTCCCGCCTCATCTCCACCGTGGCCGTGGGCCCCCACCAGCGGGTCGTGACCTTGGAAGTCGGCCCCGAGGGCGCGCGCACCTGGCTGGTGC
>JAYNNS010000387.1:0-2414 GCA_038112835.1 Curvibacter sp.
CGGTGGTGAAGGTCTGGATGCCGAAGTAGCTGGCCACGCCGAAGTCGGCCAGGGTCTCCATCAGCGCCAGCGCCACACCGGCCGCCACGGCCGGCCGCGCCAGCGGCAGGGCCACCTCGCGGATGCGGCGCGACAGGGGCGCACCCAGCAGGCGCGCGGCCTCCATCAGGTGCGCGGCCCGCTCGGCCAGCGCGGCACGGGCCAGCAGGTAGACATAGGGGTAGAGCGTGAAGCTCATGACCCAGGCCGCCCCCGCGGTGTTGCGGATCTCGGGAAAGACCCGGCCTTCCCAGCCCGTGGCCGCTCGCAGCCAGCCCTGGAACGGCCCGCTGTACTGGAGGAAGTCGGTGTAGGCGTAGGCCACCACATAGGCCGGCACGGCCAGCGGCAGCAGCAGCGCCCATTCGAAGAAGCGCCGGCCCGGAAAGTCGAACAGGGTCACGGCCGCGGCCGTGGACAGGCCCACGAGGATCACGCCCGCGGTCACCAGCAGGCAGAGCCAGAGCGTGGTGGCCAGGTAGTCGGGCAGCACCGTGGCCGCCATCGCACGCAGGATGTCCAGCGCCTCGGCCCCCGGCGCGGCGCCGGGCCACCAGGCCCCGAGCAGGGCCAGCACCGGCAGCATGAGCACGACGGTGAAGAGCAGCAGCAGGAAATGACGGAGGCGGGTCTGGGGCATGGCAAGCCCGCGGCAGGCATCAGCCCGGCAGGCGGAATGAGAATTGTAAGCACCTACAATATGGATTCTTCCGATCGCCTGCCATGTACCTCGAAGTCCGCCAGCTCGAAGTCCGCTACCCCGGCGCCGTCCAGGCCGCCGTGACGGATGTCACCCTGGGCCTGCGCGCGGGTGATATCGGCGTGCTGATCGGCCCCTCGGGCTGCGGCAAGACCACGCTGCTGCGCGCCGTGGCCGGGCTGGAGCCCGTGCGCGGCGGGGAGATCCGGCTGGCAGGCCAGGTGGTCAGCAGCACGGAGCAGCAGACGCCCCCCGAGGCACGCCGCATCGGCATGGTGTTCCAGGACTACGCCCTGTTCCCGCACCTGGACGTGGGCCGCAACGTGGGCTTCGGCATCGCGCATCTGCCGCAGGCGGAGCGCGAGGCCCGCGTGCGCGAGGTGCTGGCCCTGGTGGGCCTGGCGGGCAGCGAGGCGCGCTACCCGCACGAACTCTCGGGCGGGCAGCAGCAGCGCGTGGCGCTGGCGCGCGCGCTGGCACCGCGCCCGCAGCTGCTACTGCTCGACGAACCCTTCTCGAATCTCGACGTGGAGCTGCGCGAGCGCCTGGCCCACGAGCTGCGCAGCATCCTCAAGGCCGCGCAGGCCACGGCGCTCTTCGTCACGCACGACCAGCTCGAGGCCTTTGCCATCGGCGACACCATCGGCGTGATGCACGAGGGCCGGCTGCACCAGTGGGACGAGGCCTACACCCTCTACCACCGACCGGCCACACGCTTCGTGGCCGACTTCATCGGCCACGGCGTGTTCGCGCCGGCCACGCTGAAGGAACGCGACGGCCAGCTCGTGGTGCAGACCCCGCTGGGCGAGCTCAGCGACATGGCCGAGTGCCCGCTGCCCACGGCCTTCTGCAACGGCGAATGCGATGTGCTGCTGCGTGCCGACGACATCGTGCACGACGATGCGGCTCCCGTGAAGGCCGAGATCATCCGCAAGGCTTTCCGCGGTTCGGAATTCCTCTACACCCTGCGCCTGGCCAGCGGCCAGACCGTGCTGGCCCATGTGCCCAGCCACCACGACCACAAGCTCGGCGAATGGATCGGCATCCGGCCCGAGGTGGACCACGTGGTGACCTTCGAGCGGCGCTGAGCGCGCTGCCTTCAGCGCCGCAGGTGGATCACGTCCTCGCGCAGGCTCTGGGCCCAGGCGCGTCGCTCGCGTCCCTGCGCGTCCTGGGGCGTGCCGAAGACGATGCGCACCGTGATACCGCGCGCGCGCGCCGTGCGCCAGACCGAACCCAGCAAGGTATCGTCGCCCACATAGCAGGGTGCCAGGCTGCGCCCGCCGTGGGCGTCGAGGAACTGCAGGGCCACGGGCTGGACAGGGGCCTCGGCGGCGATCGCCGCCTGCAGCAGGTTGGCATGGAAGGGCAGCAGGTCCACCCCATCGCTGGTGGTGCCTTCGGGGAAGACGGCTAGCACATCGCCGGCGCGCAGGCTGTCGGCCATGTGGTGCACCACGCGCATGGCGTCGCGGCGCGACTCACGCTGGATGAAGAGCGTGCCCACGCCCGAGGCCAGCGCACCGATCAGCGGCCAGCGCGCCACGTCGGCCTTGGAGACGAAACGGCAGAAGCGCGCCGCGTGCAGCGAGGTGATGTCCAGCCAGGAGATGTGGTTGGCCACCAGCAGCAGCGGGCCGGGCAGCGCGGCCTCGCCCTCGACCTGCAGCCGGAT
>JAYNNS010000388.1:0-2412 GCA_038112835.1 Curvibacter sp.
CCCATGGCAGCGCACCGGACATCGCGGGCCAGGGCGTGGCCAACCCCCTGGCCACCATCCTCTCGGCCGCCATGATGCTGCGCTTCAGCCTGAACCAGGAAGAGGCCGCCCGTCGCATCGAAACCGCCGTGCAGAAGGTGCTGAGCCAGGGCCTGCGCACGCCTGACATCTGGAGCGAGGGCACGACCAAGGTCGGCACCGCACAGATGGGCGACGCCGTGCTCAAGGCGCTGGGCTGAGCGGCGCTGCCGTCAGCGCTCACGCTCCAGGGCAGCCGCAGGGCTGCCCTTTTTCTTTCAGCGGCCCATCCGCTACAATGCCTTCCATGTTTGCCGCCCGCCCGTTCCCCCTGAACACCGCCTCTGCCGTCCCGGCAGGCGTGGCCGCGCGCGCAACGATCACCAAAACCACGACCATTAAGGGCTGATCCGGCTCCGGTATCGTCGTGCGCCCTTCCCGGCCAGACGAGCCGGGGCAGACAGGCCGGTGGCACTGTTTATTCTTGAAAGGGCATCAGATGAGCAAGGTAGGTAATGTCGTCGGTCTCGTCGGCTGGCGGGGCATGGTGGGTTCGGTCCTCCTGGACCGCATGCAGGCCGAAGGCGACTTCGCCCTGATCGAGCCTGTCTTCTTCTCCACCTCGAATGCCGGCGGCAAGGCCCCGGCCCTGGCGAAGAACGAGACCACCCTCAAGGACGCCAACAGCATCGAGGACCTCAAGAAGTGCGACATCGTCCTGACCTGTCAGGGCGGTGACTACACTAAAGAGGTCTATCCCAAGCTGCGCGCCGCCGGCTGGAAGGGCCACTGGATCGACGCCGCCTCCGCCCTGCGCATGGCCGATGACGCCGTCATCATCCTGGACCCCGTCAACCGTCACGTGATCGACCAGTCGCTCGCCGCAGGCGGCCGCAACTGGATCGGCGGCAACTGCACCGTGAGCCTGATGCTCATGGGCATGGGCGGCCTGTTCAAGGCCGGCTTGGTCGAGTGGGTCAGCGCCATGACCTATCAGGCCGCCTCGGGCGCGGGCGCGCAGAACATGCGCGAGCTGCTGAGCCAGATGGGGGCCCTGCACGACGCCGTCAAGGCCGAGCTGGCCGACCCGGCCTCCGCCATCCTCGACATCGACCGCAAGGTGGCCGCCACCATGCGCGACGCCGCCTTCCCCACCAGGAACTTCCGCAACACGGCCCTGGCCGGCAGCCTGATCCCCTGGATCGACGTGCCCGTCGAGCACGGCCAGAGCAAGGAAGAGTGGAAAGGCGGCGCCGAGTGCAACAAGATCCTGGGCAACCCGGCCTTCCGCAGCGCCGGCAGTATCCCGATCGATGGCCTATGCGTGCGCATCGGCGCCATGCGCTGCCACTCGCAAGGTCTGACGGTCAAGCTCAAGAAGGACGTGCCGCTGGCGGACATCGAGTCCCTGCTGGCCGGCGCCAACGACTGGGTGAAAGTGGTCCCCAACCAGCGCGAGATCACCGAGCGCGAACTGACCCCGGCAGCCGTCACGGGCACACTGACCGTGCCGGTGGGCCGCCTGCACAAGCTGGCCATGGGCAACGAGTACCTGGGTGCCTTCACCGTGGGCGACCAGCTGCTCTGGGGTGCGGCCGAACCGCTGCGTCGCATGCTGCGCATCCTGCTGCAGGGCTGAGACCCCGGTCCCGGGGAGCCCGTTGTCGCCTGACAACAAATACGAGGAGATAAGGACCTGGCCGGCTTAGGACGCGAAGGTTAAGCGCTTCCTTAGCTTGTCAGGCTAACGTATTGATGTTAAGGTACTTTTCCAGTTTTCAACGGTCATGATCGATGTGCAATCGGTCATGACTGATTTCGCTATTTGTCTGCCGATCATCGGAGGCCCCTAAATTGATTTCCAAGTCAACACGCTGGCAAAGAACCGCCTTGGCCCTGGCCACCGCCTCGGTTCTCGGTTTGTGGGGATCCGGGGCAGCGGCGCTTTCGCTGGGCCGGATCACGGTCCAGTCTGCGCTCGGCGAGCCCCTGCGGGCCGAGATCGAAGTGCTGGAGATCAACGAAGAGGAAGCCTCCTCGCTGCGGCCACGTGTGGCCTTGCCGGAATCCTTCCGTGCCAGCGGCATGGAATACAGCCAGACACTCAATGGCCTGCAGATCAGCCTGCAGCGCCGGCCCGGTGGCCAGCGTTACCTGCGCCTGAGCAACACGCGGCCGGTCAATGATCCTTATGTAGACCTGATCCTCGAAGCCAGCTGGTCGTCCGGTCGCATCGTGCGCGACTACACCATGCTGTTCGACCCGCCCAGCCTCAACGGCGCCCAGGCCGCTGCGCCCCAGGCCCCGCAGGTCAGCTCGGTCCCGATCCGCGTGCCCGAGCCTCCGGCCCCTGCACCGGCCCCCGCCGCCGCCCCGGCCGAGCCGGCGCCTGCC
>JAYNNS010000389.1:0-2401 GCA_038112835.1 Curvibacter sp.
GCACACGCGGCCGCTGCGCATCGACGTCTGGCCGGGCCTGGTCGTCGCCATCACCATTCCGCTGGTGTTGGCCATCACCTTCACGACCATGTTCTACTGGGGCATCGGCCTGCACAAGATCTCGCTCGGTTCGCTGATCATCGCGCTCGGCCTGCTGGTGGACGATGCCATCATTGCCGTGGAGATGATGGTGCGCAAGATGGAGGAGGGCTACGACAAGGTGCGCGCGGCCACCTTTGCCTACGAGATCACGGCCATGCCCATGCTCACGGGCACGTTGATCACGGCCGCCGGCTTCCTGCCCATCGGCATGGCGAAGTCGGCCGTGGGCGAGTACACCTTCGCGATCTTCGGCGTTACCGCCCTGGCGCTCGTGCTGAGCTGGATCGTCTCGGTCTATTTCGTGCCTTACCTGGGCACGATCTTGCTCAAGGCCCAGCCGCATCATTCGTCTTCCCATGCCGCCCCGGCCGACGGCCCGCACGAACATTTCGACACGCCCTTCTACAACCGTTTCCGCCGGGCGGTGAACTGGTGTGTGCAGCACCGCTGGCTGACCATCGCCGCCACGGTACTGATCTTCGCTCTGGGCCTCGTGGGCATGGGCAAGGTGCAGCAGCAGTTCTTTCCCGATTCGAGCCGCCCCGAAATCCTGGTGGACCTCTGGTTCCCCGAGGGCACGTCCTTCGTCGCCAACGAGGCGGTCACGCGTCGTGTCGAGCAGCGCCTGCTGGCCGAATCCGGCGTGAGCACGGTCAGCACCTGGGTGGGCTCGGGCGTGCCGCGCTTCTACCTGCCGCTGGACCAGGTCTTTCCCCAGACCAACGTCTCGCAACTCATCGTGATGCCGACCGACCTCCAGACCCGCGAACAGCTGCGCTTGCAGCTGCCGGTGCTGCTGGCCCGGGAGTTCCCCGAGGTGCGTGGCCGCGTCAAACTGCTGCCCAACGGCCCGCCCGTGCCCTACCCGGTGCAGTTCCGCGTGGTGGGCGGCGACCCGGCCGTGCTGCGCGCCCGCGCCGACGAGGTCAAGGAGCTCATGCGTGCCAGCCCCAACACGCGCGGCGTCAATGACAACTGGAACGAGTCGGTCAAGGTGCTGCGTCTCGAGGTGGACCAGGCCAAGGCGCGCGCCCTGGGCGTGAGCAGCCAGTCCATCGCCCAGGCGGCACGCACCCTGTTGATCGGCCAGACCGTGGGCCAGTACCGCGAGGGGGACAAGCTGATCGACATCGTGCTGCGCCAGCCGCTGGACGAGCGCAATGCCATCACCGATCTCGCCAACGCCTATCTGCCGACCGCCAGCGGGCGCTCCATCCCACTGACCCAGATCGCCAAGCCGGTCTTCACCTGGGAGCCGGGCGTGATGTGGCGCGAGAACCGCGAGTACGGCATCACGGTGCAGAGCGATGCGGTCGAGGGCATGCAGGGGGCGACCCTGACGGCCGAGCTGCTGCCGAACCTGCGCGCACTCGAGGCCCAGTGGCATGCCGCCGGCCTCAACGGCTACCGCATCGAGGTCGCCGGGGCGGTGGAGGAGAGCAGCAAGGGCCAGGGCTCGATTGCGGCCGGTATGCCCATCATGCTGTTCCTGACCTTCACGCTGCTCATGCTGCAGCTGCAGAGCTTCAGCCGCGCCATGCTGGTCTTTCTGACCGGTCCGCTGGGGCTGGCCGGCGTGGCCGGGGCGCTGCTCGTGCTCAACCGGCCCTTCGGCTTCGTGGCCCTGCTGGGCGTGATCGCCCTCATGGGCATGATCCAGCGCAACTCGGTGATCCTGATCGACCAGATCGAGCAGGACCGCGCCAACGGCGTGCCGGCCTGGGATGCCATCGTCGAATCAGCCGTGCGCCGCCTGCGTCCCATCGTGCTCACCGCCGCCGCCGCCGTGCTGGCCATGATCCCGCTCTCGCGCTCGGTCTTCTGGGGTCCCATGGCCGTGGCCATCATGGGCGGCCTGATCGTGGCGACCGTGCTGACGCTGCTGGCCTTGCCGGCGATGTACGCCGCATGGTTCCGCGTCAAGCGCGGAACACCGGCGTTGCCATAACACCGCAAAGTGGCCGCACGCAGTGCGAGACCCGCATGGTTTCGCGTGAAGCGCGAAACCCCGCTGCGACCCGGTCTGGGCTGATGAATGGGCTTTCCAGCAAGGTTAAAATGCCGGGTTGACCGATTTCATGGGGAGGTCTGTCGGACCTCCCCATTTTGTTTGGACCCGCGCGGGTGGCGAAATTGGTAGACGCACCAGGTTTAGGTCTTGGCGGTTACACCGTGGGGGTTCGAGTCCCCCCCCGCGCACCAGTTTCGCAGCTCATTCCCCTCCGGTATGGTTTGAAAAATGCGGTCAAAACACCGCATTAACACGTTTTTTGTGGACAAATACACCCCAGGTTTTTAA
>JAYNNS010000390.1:0-1964 GCA_038112835.1 Curvibacter sp.
GCTGAGCGATGCCGCCCTGCGCAGCAAGCTCAACGGCAGTGCGTCGGCTGACGAGCTGCACGGGCTGATCGCTGCCTGGCGCTCGGCCCAGCCGGCCTGAACGAGCAAGCAGGCGCGCTTTGAGACCCACCGTCGTCAGCGCCGAGGTCCTGTTCGAGGAGTTCCGTGCCAAGCTCAAGTGGGAGTGGGTGGCCGGCCTGGGCGCCTCCGAGCGCCGCTTCGACGAGGTGGCGGTGCGTGCCGCGCGCTCCGGGGCCGACCTCGTGGGCTATCTCAACTACATCCATCCCTACCGTGTGCAGGTGCTGGGCGAGCGCGAGGTCGCCTACCTGACCAATGCCACGGCCGAGGACTGCCAGCGCCGCGTCTCGCGCATCACCACGCTGGAGCCGCCGGTGCTGGTGCTGGCCGACGGCCAGAAGGTGCCGCCGGCCCTGCAGGACATGTGCGAGAACGCGAACATCCCCATGTTCGCCTCGCCCGAGAACTCGGCCTACGTCATCGACGTGCTGCGCAGCTACCTCTCGCGTCACTTCGCCGACCGTGCCTCGATGCACGGCGTGCTCATGGACATCCTGGGCCTGGGCGTGCTGATCACGGGCGAGTCGGGCCTGGGCAAGAGCGAGCTGGGCCTGGAGCTGATCTCGCGCGGCCACGGCCTGGTGGCCGATGACGCGGTGGACCTCTACCGCGTGAACCAGGACACCATCGAGGGCCGCTGCCCCGAGCTGCTGCGCAACTTGCTCGAGGTGCGCGGTATCGGCCTGCTCGACATCCGGGCCATCTTCGGCGAGACCGCGGTGCGCCGCAAGATGCGGCTCAAGCTCATCGTGCACCTGGTGCGGCGCGAGACGCTGGAGCGCGACTACGAGCGCATTCCCTACGAGCCGCTCACGCAGGACGTGCTGGGCATCCCGGTACGCAAGGCCGTGATCCAGGTGGTGGCCGGCCGCAACCTAGCCGTGCTGGTGGAGGCCGCGGTGCGCAACACCATCCTGCAGCTGCGCGGCATCGATACCTACCAGGAGTTCGTCGAGCGCCATCGCAAGGCCATGGGCGAAGGCGGCTGAAGGCCGGCCTGCCCACAAAAAACCCGGGCCTCGCCCGGGTTTTTTCATGGCGGCCCCGGGGGCTGGTGATCAGTGGTGGCCGGGGCGCGGCGTGCCCGTGGCGCGGCTGGGGCACTTGTCCTTGGTGCAGTGGGCGTAGAGGCTGAGCGCATGCTCGGCCAGCTTGAAGCCGCGGGTCTTGGCGATGGCGTTCTGGCGGTCTTCGATCTGGGCATCGAAGAACTCCTCGACCTTGCCACAGTCCAGGCAGACCAGGTGGTCGTGGTGCTTGCCTTCGTTGAGCTCGTAGACGGCCTTGCCGCCCTCGAAGTTGCTGCGCGTGAGGATGCCGGCCTGCTCGAACTGGGTGAGCACGCGGTAGACCGTGGCCAGGCCCACGTCGGATCGGTCTTCCAGCAGCACGCGGAACACGTCTTCGGCACTCATGTGGCGTTGCGCACCTTTCTGGAAGATCTCCAGCACCTTGAGCCGGGGCAGGGTGGCCTTGAGGCCGGTGCTCTTGAGTTCGTCGATGGTGTTCGTGGGCATGCTTCCTCCAGAGGGGCTAGGGGCGGCCGCAGGCCCAGCCGCTACAATGGCCGATCATATCGCCAGTGCCAGTTTCATGCTTATTTTTCATCGTGTTCCCGCGCGCGCGGGCATGGTTTTGCTGCTTGCGGCGGCCTTGTCGGGGCTGTCCGGCTGCGGCTGGCTCGAGCCCTACAAGGTGCCCATCGTGCAGGGCAATGTGGTCACGCGCGAGCAGGTCTCGGTGCTGCGGCCGGGCATGAGCCGCATCCAGGTGCGGGACATCCTGGGCACCCCCTTGCTGACCAGCGTCTTCCACGCCGATCGCTGGGACTATGTCTTCACGCTGCAGCAGCAGGGTCGTGAGCCGCAGGCGCGCCGCGTGAC
>JAYNNS010000390.1:2011-2375 GCA_038112835.1 Curvibacter sp.
AGCGCTTCGAGGCCGATGAGCTGCCCAGTGAGACCGAATTCGTCGCCACCCTGGGCCGTCCGCCCAAGGCGCGCACGCCCCTGCTGGAGGCGTCGCCCGAGAAGCTGCAGGATTTCCCCGCCCCCAAGCCCGCGCCCGAGCCGGCGCCCCTGCCACCGCTGCCCGCGAGCTATCCGCCGCTGGAGCCGGCCAACCGCTAACGACACCTCATGAGCACACCTACCCCTCACGCCATCGCCATCGCCGGCGCCGCCGGCCGCATGGGCCGCATGCTGATCGAAGCCGTCCACGCCGCCGAAGACTGCCGACTCGCCGGCGCGCTGGATGTCGCGGCCAGCCCGGCCATCGGCAGTGACGCCACAGC
>JAYNNS010000391.1:0-2365 GCA_038112835.1 Curvibacter sp.
CGAGCGGGAAGTGTGGTCAAATTATAGGTTTCGCCTCGTAGAAAGGGTGGGTGCGGCACCCATCCTGCGCATCCCGGAGGGACTTTGAAGACCATACGCAAATCGGACAAGCTGGCCAACGTCTGCTACGACATCCGCGGCCCCATCATGGAGCGCGCGAAGCAGATGGAGGAAGAGGGCCACAGCATCATCAAGCTCAACATCGGCAACCTGGCGGTGTTCGGCTTCGAGGCGCCTGAGGAAATCCGCCAGGACATGATCCGCAACCTGCCCAATGCGGCGGCGTACTCCGACAGCAAGGGCATCTTCGTCGCGCGCAAGGCGGTGATGCAGTACACCCAGGAGCAGGGCATCAAGGGCGTGACGCTCGATGACATCTACCTGGGCAACGGGGCCAGCGAACTGATCGTGATGGCCACCAACGGCCTGCTCAACGACGGCGACGAGATGTTGCTGCCCGCGCCCGACTACCCGCTGTGGACGGCGGCCGTGAGTCTGTCGGGCGGCACGCCGGTGCATTACCTGTGCGACGAGGCCAATGGCTGGATGCCCGACCTCGAGGACATCCGCCGCAAGATCACGCCGCGCACCAAGGGCATCGTGGTCATCAATCCCAACAACCCCACGGGCGCGCTGTATTCCGATGCGCTGCTCAAGGGCATCATCGAGATCGCCCGGCAGCACAACCTGGTCATCATGGCCGACGAGGTCTATGACAAGGTGCTCTACGACGGCGTGCGCCACACGGCCATGGGCAGCCTGTCCACGGATGTGCTCACGCTGACTTTCAACTCCCTGTCCAAGAGCTACCGCTCCTGCGGCTACCGTGCCGGCTGGCTCGTGGTCTCGGGCGACAAGAAGGGCGCCAAGGACTACATCGAAGGGCTGAACATGCTGTCCTCGATGCGCCTGTGCGCCAACGTGCCGGGCCAGTCCGCCATCCAGACGGCGCTGGGCGGCTACCAGACCATCAACGACCTCGTGGCCGAAGGCGGCCGCCTGCGGCGCCAGCGCGACATCGCCTACGAGCTGCTCACGGCGATCCCCGGCGTCAGCTGCGTCAAGCCGCAGGCCGCGCTCTACATGTTCCCGCGCCTCGACCCCAAGGTTTATCCCATCGAGGACGACAAGCAGTTCATCCTGGAGCTGCTGGAGGAAACCCGCGTGCTGCTGGTGCAGGGTTCGGGCTTCAACTACCCGGACAACCAGCACTTCCGGGTGGTCTTCCTACCCCACGAGGACGACCTGCGCGATGCCATCGGTCGCGTCGCCAAGTTTCTCGAGGGTTATCGCAAGCGCCACGCGCGCGCCTGAAGTTTTGACGAGGGGCCCATCAGGCCCCGGACAGAGAAAAGATGAAAGCTATCCAAGTAGGCCTGTTGGGCATCGGCACCGTCGGTTCGGGCACCTTCAACGTGCTCCAGCGCAACCAGGAGGAGATCCAGCGCCGTGCCGGCCGCGGCATCGAGATCACCATGGTGGCCGACCTCGATGTGGCGCGCGCCCGTGCCATCGTGGGTCCGGACGTGAAGGTGGTGAACGATGCGCGCGCCGTGATCGCCAACCCCGAGATCGACATCGTGGTCGAGCTCATCGGTGGCTACGGCATCGCCAGGCAGCTGGTGCTCGAAGCCATCGCGGCCGGCAAGCACGTGGTCACGGCCAACAAGGCCCTGCTGGCCGTGCATGGCACCGAGATCTTCGCGGCAGCTTCCGCCAAGGGGGTGATGGTGGCCTTCGAGGCGGCCGTGGCCGGCGGCATCCCCATCATCAAGGCGCTGCGCGAAGGCCTCACCGCCAACCGCATCCAGTGGATCGCCGGCATCATCAACGGCACCACCAACTTCATCCTCTCCGAGATGCGTGACAAGGGTCTGGACTTCGACGTCGTGCTCAAGGAAGCGCAGCGCCTGGGCTACGCCGAGGCCGATCCGACTTTCGACATCGAGGGCGTGGACGCCGGCCACAAGGTCACGCTGATGTCGGCCATCGCCTACGGCATCCCGGTGCAGTTCGACAAGGCCTACGTCGAGGGCATCACCAAACTCGGCGCGGCCGACATCAGGTACGCCGAGCAGCTGGGCTACCGCATCAAGCTGCTGGGCATCACCAAGCGCACGGCCAAGGGCATCGAGCTGCGCGTGCACCCGAGCCTGGTGCCCGCCAAGCGCCTGCTGGCCAATGTGGAGGGCGCGATGAACGCCGTGGTGGTCAACGGTGACGCCGTGGGCACCACGCTGTACTACGGCAAGGGCGCAGGCTCCGAGCCCACGGCCAGCGCCGTGGTGGCCGACCTGGTGGACATCACCCGCCTGCACACGGCCGACCCGCTGCACCGCGTGCCGCACCTGGCCTTCCAGCCCGA
>JAYNNS010000392.1:0-1224 GCA_038112835.1 Curvibacter sp.
CGCCATGCCACGCTCGCCCATGACCATGTAGTCCGGGATCAGGTTGTTGATCTTCTTGGACAGGCCTCGGTGGTCCACGCCGATCAGCGTCGGCAGGCCATGGCCCATCGCATTCATGGTGTGGTGGCTCTTGTGGCAGTGGAAGGCCCAGTCGCCCTCCTCATCCGCGAGGAACTCAATCTGACGCATCTGGCCAACGGCAACATCGGTGGTTACCTCATACCAGCGTGTGCTCTTGGGAGTGGGGCCACCATCCGTGCCGGTAACCAGGAACTCATGTCCATGCAGGTGAATGGGGTGATTGGTCATCGTCAGATTGCCAAACCGGATCCGGACCTTGTCGTTCAGACGGACGTTCAACGAGTCGATGCCAGGAAAGATGCGGCTGTTCCAGGACCACAGGTTGAAGTCCAGCATGGTCATGATCTTGGGGGTGTAGCTCCCCGGGTCGATGTCGTAGGCGTTGAGCAGGAAGCAGAAGTCCCTTTGCACCTCGTCAATCAGCGGGTTCTTGGCCTTGGGATGGGTCACCCAGAAGCCCATCATGCCCATGGCCATCTGGGTCATCTCATCAGCGTGCGGGTGGTACATGAAAGTGCCCGGCCGGCGCGCCACGAACTCATAGACGAAGGTCTTGCCCGACGGAATCGCTGGCTGGTTCAGACCGGCAACGCCATCCATGCCATTGGGCAATCGCTGACCATGCCAGTGGATGCTGGTGTGCTCCGGCAGCTTGTTGGTCACGAAGATGCGTACCCGGTCGCCCTCGACCACCTCGATCGTCGGTCCCGGACTTTGGCCGTTGTAGCCCCATAGGTGGGCCTTGAAGCCAGGTGCCATCTCGCGTACCACCGGTTCGGCCACCAGGTGGAATTCCTTGACGCCCTGGTTCATGCGCCAGGGCAAAGTCCAGCCATTGAGCGTGACCACCGGGTTGTAGGGGCGGCCGCTGTTGGGGACCAGAGGGGCCATGGTGTCCGGGCTGGTCTGGATGACGGGCTCCGGTAATGCTGCCATGGCAACTCGGCTGACCGCTGATGCCGCAACGGCACCACCGGCCACTCCGGCGAACTTGAAAAACTCTCTTCTGGATGTCATTACAGATTCCCTGGAAATCAATGAGGGGCAGCAGCGGCACTAGCGGGAGCCACTGCAGTCGCCAGCGCCAAATTGGTCGGGCGTCCAATCAGGGAGGCCTGAAGAGCCGCGTCAGCCAGCCAGAAC
>JAYNNS010000392.1:1234-2350 GCA_038112835.1 Curvibacter sp.
GGGCCATGGTGTCCGGGCTGGTCTGCATGACCGGCTCGGGCAGGGCGGCCATGGCCACGCGGCTGACCGAGGCCGCAGCCACAGCACCGCCGGCGATGCCAGCGAATTTGAAGAAATTTCTTCTGGATGTCATTGCGGATTCCTTAGAAATCAATGAGGGGCTGCAGCGGCTGCGGGGGCTGCCGCAGCTGCCAACGGCATATTGGTTGGGCGCCCAATCAGGGAGGCCTGCAGAGCCGCGTCAGCCAGCCAGAACTGCTGCTCCGTATTGATGGCAGCAATCACCGTGTTGACTTGATCTCTGGCATCCGCCAGCAGCTCGAAGACACCAATGATCATTCCGTTGTAGCGCAGCTGGTTCTCATCCGAAATTACCTTACGTAGCGGGACGACTTCATCACGGAAATGGCGCGCCACGTCATAGGCTGTGCGATAGGCGGAATAGCTCTCGCGCAGACTTGAGCCAGCCGAGCGAACCGTGGCCTCCAACTGATTCGCGGCTGCCAGCGTGCGAGCACTCATCGCATCACGCTGCATGCCACCCCAGTCAAAAATCGGCAAGCGGACCCCGATTTCATAACCACGAGCAACTGAGCGACTCCCGCTTGCGCTGTCGGTGTCGGTGTTGCGCATTGCCGTGAGTTCAATGTCGGTGAAACTGGTAACAGTGGTCAAGCCCTGGGAACGGGCATAGGCCTCATAGTTCGACAATGCGAGCCGGATATCCAGCCGGTTGCGCGTTGCGTGCGCACCAGCAGTCTGGGGATCCATCGCCTGTTTGGGTAGATCGGGAAGACGCTCGGGCAGCTTAAGGTCTTTGGCCTGTGCTTCATCCAGGCCGAGGCGACGCACCAACTCCTCGCGTGTCGCCGTCGCCTGATGGGTGGCTGTCGCCAGTCGCGTCGCGGCATCGGCATAGAACGCTTGTTCGCGGGCACGGCTGATACGGCTGAAGTTGCCGGCGGCCTGCATGCGACGCGCGATTTCCGCTGTCGCTTCCGCGCTCTCGTACACCTGGCGAGCGTACCGAAGGGTCTGCTGGGCCGCAACTGCGCGCACCCAAGCCTGGCGGACCTGTGTGACCTGGTCTACCACGTCGCTGGTCAAACGCAGCTG
>JAYNNS010000393.1:0-792 GCA_038112835.1 Curvibacter sp.
GAGCGTGGCATCACGATCACCTCCGCGGCCACCACCTGTTTCTGGAAGGGCATGGACCTGTCCTACCCCGAGCACCGCTTCAACATCATCGACACCCCCGGCCACGTGGACTTCACCATCGAGGTGGAGCGCTCCATGCGCGTGCTGGATGGTGCCTGCATGGTCTACTGTGCCGTGGGCGGCGTGCAGCCCCAGTCGGAAACCGTCTGGCGCCAGGCCAACAAGTACAAGGTGCCGCGTCTGGCCTTCGTGAACAAGATGGACCGCACCGGTGCCAACTTCTTCAAGGTCGTCGACCAGATGAAGGTGCGCCTCAAGGCGAATCCCGTGCCGGTCGTGATCCCGATCGGCGCCGAAGAAAACTTCAAGGGCGTGGTGGACCTGATCAAGATGAAGGCCATCATCTGGGACGAGGCTTCCCAGGGCATGAAGTTCGAGTACCAGGACATCCCGGCCAATCTGGTGGAAGAAGCCAAGAAGTGGCGCGAAGGCATGGTCGAGGCCGCTGCCGAGGCCAGCGAAGAGCTGATGAACAAGTACCTGGAAGAGGGTGACCTGAGCGAGGCCGAGATCAAGCAGGGCATCCGCACGCGCACCATCTCGACCGAAATCCAGCCCATGCTGTGCGGCACTGCCTTCAAGAACAAGGGTGTGCAGCGCATGCTGGACGCCGTGATCGACTTCCTGCCCTCGCCGGTGGACATTCCCCCGGTGGCTGGCACCGACGAAAACGAGCAGGAAACGTCCCGCAAGGCTGACGATGGTGAGAAATTCTCCGCACTGGCCTTCAAG
>JAYNNS010000393.1:802-2333 GCA_038112835.1 Curvibacter sp.
AAACGCCGGTGCCGTCAGTTCGGAGGCTCCCGTCGTGGGAGCCGATCCGGCGGGGACGCTCACCGAGCGTCTCGAGCAGGAGATCGGTGTAGCGCCCAGCGAGTCGATCGCACCGGCATCCGCCGCGCCAAGCACCGCGGCCACCACGACAGGCGCGGCGCAAGAGTCCAAGGCGAAGTCCAAGGCCGCCGATACCTCCGCCACGCGCAAGGAATCATCCGCGGAGGATTCGAGCCTGGCCGCCGAGCAACTCCCGGTCGTGAGCGAGGGAGACTACGGCGACGTCATTGCGATCGTGCAGCGCATGCTGGACGTCGTGTTCGACTTCCTGCCCTGTCCGGTGGTTTTTGCCCCGGTGGCTGGCACGGACGAGGACGAGAAGGAAACCACCCGCAAGGCCGACGACGGCGAGAAGTTCTCCGCCCTGGCCTTCAAGCTCATGACCGACCCCTTCGTCGGCCAGCTGACCTTCGTGCGCGTGTATTCGGGCGTGCTCTCCAAGGGCGACACCGTCTACAACCCTGTCAAGGGCAAGAAGGAGCGTATCGGTCGTATCGTGCAGATGCACGCCAACAACCGCCAGGAAATCGAAGAGATTCGCGCCGGTGACATCGCTGCCTGCGTGGGCCTGAAGGAAGTGACCACGGGTGAAACCCTGTGCGATCCGGAAGCCGTCGTGACCCTGGAGCGCATGGTGTTCCCGGAGCCGGTGATTTCTCAGGCCGTCGAGCCCAAGACCAAGACCGACCAGGAGAAGATGGGCATCGCGCTGCAGCGCCTGGCGGCCGAAGATCCGTCCTTCCGCGTGCGCACGGACGAAGAATCCGGCCAGACCATCATCTCCGGCATGGGCGAACTGCACCTCGAGATCATCGTGGACCGCATGAAGCGCGAGTTCGGCGTGGAAGCCAACGTCGGCAAGCCCCAGGTGGCCTACCGCGAGACCATCCGCAAGAAGGTCACCGACGTCGAAGGCAAGTTCGTGCGTCAGTCCGGCGGCAAGGGCCAGTACGGTCACGTCGTGTTCACGGTCGAGCCGAGCGAAGCCGGCAAGGGCTTTGAATTCGTTGACGCCATCAAGGGCGGCGTGGTGCCGCGTGAGTTCATCCCGGCGGTGGAAAAGGGCGTGATCGAAGCCATCAACACCGGCGTGCTGGCGGGCTTCCCCGTGGTGGATGTCAAGGTCACGCTGACCTTCGGTTCCTACCACGACGTGGACTCGAACGAAAACGCCTTCAAGATGGCCGCCATCTTCGGCTTCAAGGAAGGCTGTAAGAAGGCCAACCCCGTCATCCTCGAGCCCATGATGGCCGTGGAAGTCGAAACGCCCGAGGACTACGCCGGCAACGTGATGGGCGACCTGTCGTCCCGCCGCGGCATGGTGCAGGGCATGGACGACATGCCTGGTGGCGGCAAGGCCATCAAGGCCGAGGTGCCGCTGTCCGAGATGTTCGGTTACTCGACCACGCTGCGTTCGATGTCGCAAGGTCGCGCGACCTACACGATGGAATTCAAGCACTACAGCGAAGCA
>JAYNNS010000394.1:0-1484 GCA_038112835.1 Curvibacter sp.
GCCGTGTTCAGCTTCAAGCTGCGCGGCGCCTACAACAAGATGGCGCATCTTTCGGCGGAGGAGCTCAAGCGGGGCGTGATCTGCGCCTCGGCCGGCAACCACGCCCAGGGCGTGGCGCTGGGCGCGCACCGCCTGGGCACACGTGCCGTGATCGTGATGCCCACGACCACGCCGCAGCTCAAGATCGACGCCGTCAAGGCGCTGGGCGGCGAGGTGCTGCTGCATGGCGACAGCTATTCGGACGCCTACGCCCACGCGCTGACGCTGCAGAAAAAGCAGGGGCTGACTTTCGTGCACCCCTTCGACGACCCGGACGTGATTGCGGGCCAGGGCACCATCGCCATGGAAATGCTGCGCCAACACCAGGGCCCGCTGGATGCGGTCTTCGTGGCCATCGGTGGCGGCGGACTGATCAGTGGCGTGGCGGCCTACATCAAGGTCGTGCGTCCCGAGATCAAGGTCATCGGCGTGCAGATGAACGACTCCAACGCCATGATCCAGTCGGTACGTGCGGGCAAGCGGGTCACGTTGCAGGACGTGGGCCTGTTCTCTGACGGAACGGCCGTGAAGCTCGTGGGCGAGGAGACCTTCCGCCTCACGCGCAAGCTGGTGGACGACTACATCGAGGTCGACACCGACGCCGTCTGTGCCGCCATCAAGGACATCTTCGTGGACACGCGTTCCATCGTCGAACCGGCCGGTGCGCTAGCCGTGGCGGCCATCAAGCAGTATGTGGCCAAGCACAAGACGAAAGGCCAGACCTACGCGGCCATCCTCTGCGGCGCCAACATGAACTTCGACCGCCTGCGCTTCGTGGCCGAGCGCGGCGAGGTGGGCGAGGAACGCGAGGCGCTGTTCGCCGTGAGCATGCCCGAAGAGCGCGGCAGCTTCCGGCGCTTTTGCGAGCTCATCGGCCACCTGCCGGGCGGGCCGCACAACGTGACCGAGTTCAGCTACCGCATCAGCGACCAGCGCAAGGCGCATGTCTTCGTGGGCCTGACCACGACGGCCCGCGGCGAAAGCACCAAGATCGCCGCCAATTTCAAGCGTCACGGCTTCCCGGCGCTGGACCTCACGCACGACGACCTGGCCCAGGAGCACATCCGGCACATGGTCGGGGGCCATTCGCTGCTGGCCAAGGACGAGCGCCTGCTGCGCTTCATATTTCCGGAGCGCCCCGGCGCCCTGCTCAAGTTCCTGAGCCTGATGCGCCCGGGCTGGAACATCAGCCTGTTCCACTATCGCAACCAGGGCGCGGACTATGGCCGCATCCTCGTGGGCATCCAGGTGCCCCCGGCGGATGGCAAGGCCTTCGCGAAATTCCTCGACACGCTGGGCTACGCCTATGTGGAAGAGACCCGCAACCCGGCCTACCGGATGTTCCTGCAGGCCTGAAGTGAAGCACCCCTGTGGCGGCCCTGGGGCCGCCTACCCCCTCAAGGGGGCGCACCCAGTGGCCCGGCAAAGCCGGCTCCACGGGTGCC
>JAYNNS010000394.1:1494-2331 GCA_038112835.1 Curvibacter sp.
TCCTTTCTTCCAACGCAGCGGATTAAATGATTTCAACGGAGACACTCATGAATTACGAACTGATCCAGGCGCGCACTGAGGCCAGCAAGGTGGGCCTCATCACCCTGAACCGCCCCAAGCAACTCAATGCCCTCAACGACCAGCTCATGGACGAGTTGGGCGCCGCCCTGCAGGCATTCGACGCCGATCCGGCCATCGGCTGCATGGTCATCACCGGCAGCGAGAAGGCGTTTGCCGCGGGCGCCGACATCGGCGCGATGGCAAACTACAGCTTTGCCGATGTCTACAAGGGTGACTACATCACCCGCAACTGGGAACGCATCCGCGGCGTCCGCAAGCCGGTGATCGCGGCGGTGAGCGGCTTTGCCCTGGGCGGCGGCTGCGAGCTGGCCATGATGTGCGACTTCATCATCGCGGCCGAGAACGCGAAATTCGGTCAACCCGAGATCAAGCTCGGCGTGATCCCCGGTGCCGGCGGCACGCAGCGCCTGCCGCGTGCCGTGGGCAAGGCCAAGGCCATGGACCTGGCGCTGACCGGCCGCATGATGGACGCCGCCGAGGCCGAGCGCGCCGGTCTGGTGAGCCGCGTGGTACCGCTGGACAAGCTCATGGACGAGACGCTGGCCGCAGCCCTGATGATCTGCGACTACTCCCAGGTGGCCGTGATGGCCGCCAAGGAAGCCGTGAACCGCGCCTTCGAAAGCGGCCTGAGCGACGGCGTGATGTTCGAGCGCCGCCTTTTCCACGCCCTGTTCGCTACCGCAGACCAGAAGGAAGGCATGGCGGCCTTCGTGGAAAAACGCAAACCGGATTTCCGGCACCAGTGAAGCATGAAAA
>JAYNNS010000395.1:0-2330 GCA_038112835.1 Curvibacter sp.
GCCTACTGCACGCACCCCATCTTCTCCGGCCCGGCCATCGAGCGCCTGTCCAAGGGTACGGCCCTGGACGAGGTGGTGGTGACCAACACCATCCCGCTGAGCCCCGCCGCCACCGGCTGCACCAAGATCCGCCAGCTCAACGTGGCCCCGCTGATCGCAGAAACCATCCACCGCATCGCCAAGGGCGAGTCGGTCATGAGTTTGTTCTCGGAGCAGGAAGACCTGTTCTGAGGCAAGAAGTGGCCCGCACACCCGTGCGGGCTTTTGTTGAACCGGAGCCACACTGGTCGCGGTGGGCTCCTGATGGAGTAAGTTATGAAATTCGTCGCCTTTGAGCGCGCCAAGCAGGGTACGGGTGCGAGCCGCCGTCTGCGCAACACGGGCCGCACGCCCGGTATCGTCTATGGTGGCAGCGCCGAGCCGCAGCTGGTCGAGCTCGACCACAACGCCCTGTGGCATGCCCTGAAGAAGGAAGCCTTCCACTCGTCCGTGCTCGACATGGAAGTGGGCGGCAAGTCCAGCCAGGTGCTGCTGCGCGACGTGCAGATGCACCCCTACAAGCCCCTGGTGCTGCACATCGACTTCCAGCGCGTGGATGCCAACACCAAGCTGCACATGAAGGTGCCGCTGCACTTCAGCGGCGAAGAGAACTCCCCGGCCGTCAAGCTGGACCAGTGCTTGGTCAACCACGTCGTGACCGAGCTGGACATCTCCTGCCTGCCCAAGGACCTGCCCGAGTTCATCGCGGTGGACCTGAGCGGCCTGAAGAAGGGCGGTTCGCTGCACCTGTCCGACCTGACCCTGCCCAAGGGTGTCAGCGCCGTGACGCACGGCAAGGGCAACCCGGTGATCGTGTCCGTGGTGACCCCGGCTGCCGCCGAATCCGAAGCGGCCGCCCCCGCCGCGGAAGCCGCTGCTGCTGCAGCAGCGCCGGCCGCCAAGGCCCCCGCCGCCAAGAAATAAGCTCTTGCGCTTGCTGAACACGGCCCGCCTCGGCGGGCCGTTTCTTTTGGCGGCTGCCCGCACGCCCTCCCCCATAATCCGCGCATGATCAAACTGTTTGTCGGCCTGGGCAATCCAGGACCGGAATACGAGGCCACGCGCCACAACGCCGGCTTCTGGTGGATCGATGCCGTGGCGCGCGAGCTCAAGACCCAGCTCGTCATGGACAAGAGCTACCACGGCCTGGTCGCGCGCACCAGCGTGAGAGGCCAGACGGTCTGGCTGCTTGAACCCCAGACCTTCATGAACATCTCGGGCAAGTCGGTGGCCGCCCTGGCGCGCTTCTTCAAGATCAAGCCCGAGGAAATCCTGGTCGCGCACGATGAGCTCGACATCGTGCCCGGCCAGGTCAAGCTCAAGCTCGGTGGCAGCCATGCCGGCCACAATGGCCTGCGCGACATCCATGCCCAGCTCGGTACCGACGACTACTGGCGCCTGCGCATCGGCGTGGGCCACCCGGGCGTGAAGGCCGAGGTGTCGAACTGGGTGCTCAAGAAGCCTTCGCCCGAACACCGCAGCGCCATCGAGGACTGCATCGCGCGCTCACTCAAGGCCCTGCCCGAGCTGCTGGCCGGCGAGATGAGCAAGGCCATGATGCAGATCCACACCAGCAAGCCGCCCCGCCCCAAGCCGCCGCGGCCGGCCGATCTGCCCCCCAAGGAAGGAGAGCCCGCATGAAGACGCCGTCCCGACTCCTCATGATCCTCGTCCTGGCCTGCGGCACGGTCGCCCAGGCCCAGACGGTCTACCGCTGCGGCAACAGCTACAGCCAGACGCCCTGCCCCGGCGGCAGCACGGTGGACGCCACGGACAGCCGGACACCCGAGCAGCGCAAGGCTCACGAGGCCAGCGTCAGGCAGGAGAAGCGCGCCGGCGACGCACTGGAAAAGAACCGCTTGAAGGAAGAGTCTGCGGCCCGGAAAGCAGCCGAGCAGGCCGACCGGGCCCAGCGTGATGGCGACAAGGCCACACCGAGCGCCGCCACCAGGAAAAGCAGCGGCCAGGAGAAGATCCCGGCCTACCGGGCGCCGCCGGCCAAGTGATCAGGCCGCCGGCTTGCCTGCGGCCTGCGCCTCGGCCTGCAGGCGTTGGTACTTCTGCCACAGCGTCTCCCGGCTCTCGACGTGCTGCGGGTTCACGGGGATGCAGGCCACGGGGCAGACCTGCACGCATTGGGGTTGCTCGAAATGGCCCACGCACTCCGTGCAGCGCGTCGGGTCGATCTCATAGATCTCCGGCCCGAGATAGATCGCCTGGTTGGGGCACTCGGGCTCGCAGACATCACAGTTGATGCATTCGTCGGTGATCATCAGGGCCATGGCCCCGAT
>JAYNNS010000396.1:0-2322 GCA_038112835.1 Curvibacter sp.
GACGATCAAGATTGGTATCAACGGCTTCGGCCGCATCGGCCGCAACGTGCTGCGTTCGGCAGTGGCCAACTTCAAGGACATCGAGATCGTGGGCATCAACGATCTGCTCGAGCCCGACTACCTGGCCTACATGCTCAAGTACGACAGCGTACACGGCCGCTTCAAGGGCGAAGTGTCGGTCGAAGGCGGCCAGCTGGTCGTCAACGGCAAGAAGATCCGCTTGACGCAGGAGCGTGACCCGGCCAACCTGAAGTGGAACGAGATCGGCGCCGACGTGGTGATCGAGTCCACCGGCCTCTTCCTGGACAAGGACGGCGCCGGTAAGCACCTGGCCGCCGGCGCCAAGAAGGTGATCATCTCCGCGCCCTCCAAGGACGACACCCCCATGTTCGTCTTCGGCGTCAACGACAAGACCTATGCCGGCCAGGCCATCATCTCCAACGCCTCCTGCACCACCAACTGCCTGGCCCCCGTGGCCAAGGTGCTCAACGACAAGTGGGGCATCAAGCGTGGCCTCATGACCACCGTGCACGCCGCCACCGCCACGCAGAAGACCGTGGACGGCCCGAGCAACAAGGACTGGCGCGGCGGCCGCGGCATCCTGGAAAACATCATTCCCTCCTCCACCGGCGCGGCCAAGGCCGTGGGCGTGGTGATCCCCGAGCTCAACAAGAAGCTCACGGGCATGTCCTTCCGCGTGCCGACCTCCGACGTCTCCGTGGTCGACCTGACCGTCGAGCTGAACAAGGACGCCGACTACAAGGACATCTGCGCCGAGATGAAGGCCCAGAGCCAGGGCGCGCTCAAGGGCATCCTGGGCTACACCGAGGACAAGGTGGTGGCCACCGACTTCCGCGGCGAGGTCTGCACCTCCGTCTTTGACGCCGAAGCCGGCATCGCCCTGGACAAGACCTTCATCAAGGTCGTGGCCTGGTACGACAACGAGTGGGGCTACTCCAACAAGTGCCTGGAGATGGCACGCGTGGTGGCCAAGTAAGCCGGCCCCTCGCGCCAAGCAGCGGCCCCGGCCTGTCATGGCCCGGGCCGTTTTTTTATGCGCTCCTGGCTCGGTCCGTGCATCGCGGGGCTTGACGCCCGTGGCCGGCTACCTATGATCGGCATCACATAGGCCTGCGCGGGCGGGTCATGCAGCCGGGAGGGGCCGATGCGGTTAGTTCAAGTGCTGGCGGTGGCAGGACTGGTGCTGGCGGGCGTCACGGCCCGGTCCGAGACCGGTGTCAGTGACAAGGAAATCCTGGTCGGCCAGTTCGCGGCGTTCAGCGGTCCGGCAGCCCAGCTGGGGCAGCGCCTGAACATCGGCATCCAGGCCCACTTCAGGGCGGTCAACGAGCAGGGCGGGGTCAACGGCCGCACCCTGCGCCTGCTCACGCGTGACGACGGCTACGAACCCGACAAGGCCGTGGCGGCGGTCAAGGGCCTGATCGAGCAGGACCAGGTCTTTGCCCTGGTGGGTGCTGTCGGCACACCGACCGGCCTGGCGGCCGTGCCCGTGCTGACCGCGGCCAAGGTGCCGCTGGTGGGCATGTTCACCGGGGCCCAGGCCCTGCGCGAGCCCTTCAACCGCCAGGTCTTCCACGTGCGTGCGAGCTATTTCGACGAGACCGAGCGCATCGTGCAGCACCTGACCACGCTCGGGGTCAAGCGCATCGCCGTGTTCTACCAGAACGATGCCTATGGCAAGGCCGGCCTGGAGGGCGTCACGCGCGCGCTGGACAAGCGCCAGCTCAAGCCTGCTGCCACGGCAACCGTGGAGCGCAACACCGTGGATGTGGCCGCAGCCCTGAACGCCATCCTGCCGGCCCAACCCGAAGCCGTGGTCCAGATCGGTGCCTACAAGGCCTGCGCGGAGTTCATCAAGCAGGCGCGCGGCAAGGGCTATGGCGGTCAGTTCTTCAACGTCAGCTTCGTCGGCTCCAAGGCGCTGGCCGACGAGCTCGGGGCTGCCGGCATGGGCGTGGTCATCTCGCAGGTGGTGCCCTTTCCCTACATCCCGTCCTCGCCCGTGGTGCGCGAGTACCAGCAGCGCATGAAGGAGGCGGGCCAGACCGAACTCGACTTCTCCAGCATGGAGGGCTTCCTGATTGCCCGCGTGTTTGTCGAGGGGGTGCGCCGCGCCGGCCGCAACCTCACGCGCGAATCCCTGATCACCGGACTGGAGTCCATGAAGGACGTCAATCTGGGGGGCTTCGAGATCAGCTACTCGCCGCGCGACCACTCGGGCTCGCGCTACACCGACCTGACCATCATCGGACGGGATGGGCGCTTCGTGCGCTGATCGGCTGTGATGGCGGCCCGCGCGAC
>JAYNNS010000397.1:0-2318 GCA_038112835.1 Curvibacter sp.
GACCCGAGTCGACGTTCTTCAGTCGATATTGAATTGCTGCACACAAGTTTCAGCATGCGGTGGGTTCGTACTTCATCGTTCGGCCGTCATAGGCGGCATATCCAAATGCGCAGGCACCGCTGGCACCAGATCGCTTCGCAATCTCGCAAGGTCAGGGATGCGCGAATATCGCAAGACCTTGTACCCGGCCTCGACCAGCATCGCGTCACGCTGTATATCGCGGCTTTCTTTTCCTCTGTGGCTGGAATCGTCTAACTCGATCACTGCAAGAACCGAAAACGACTTGTCGGTTACGACAAAATCTGCAATCTTTTGCGAGAAACTGTATCGACTGGCCCCTTGTTTTGCATTAAGCAAGGCTCCAAAGCTGACTTGTGCAAGGACGATGTACTCTGGTTGCGGCAAAGCATCTATGAGCCGCCAGTACATCGCTTGTTCGTGAGGTGTGGCAAGCCTCTTCTTAACGAAGCTCCCCTGCTTCCCTCGTCCTTTTGATGCCAAGCTGAATGCCACTACAGCGATCATGATGAGGACGAGGGCTACCATTAGCAGTGTTCCAAGTTTCACTTTTTGCTCCCTGTATATTGATTGGTGGGTCGGTATGCAGGCCCGTGCGATCTTTAGCCCTTCCCAGGATGTCATTCCAGCCGGCCTGGCAAGACAACCCGATGGGAATCAGGTAGATGCGCCATCGACACCTTAGCCCAGGTTTTCAAGGTTCACTCTTCCAATGTGGAGTGCCCCGTTTATAGGATTTGTAGCCGGGGGCACTCCAGCTCGAAATAGAAAAGCCCGGGATCTCCGGGCTTTGTGAGTTTTATTCGGAAGCTACCGCTTGCGCCAGCATCCGAGTCTTCAGCCCATCGGCCCCTCGGCCCAGTACGCATGGGCGAAATTGCAGACGAAGGGACCGCGGATCTCGTGGCCGGCACGCTGGCGCTCGAAGAGCCGCCGGAATGCGGCGTCCAGATCACCCAGTTCACGGGCATTCTCGTAGAGCGCCTCGATGTCAGCGAGCACGCGCTCGCCGTTGTTCTCCACCAGGGTCACCAGCCGACGGCGCGACTTGGCCACGGCCATGTAGAACTCGGCCTGGGCACCGGTGATGCCGCCGGCATGGAAGGCCTCGTGGACGGCGAATTTCTCCTTGAGGCTGAGCTTGAACTGGTCTTGCGGATCCAGGCCCTCGACTTCCTCGATGACCATGGCCCGCGCGATCTCTGCGGGATCCGGGGTTTGCATGGGGGTTTCTCCTTCCGGCGCTCCAGATAGGGACGCCGTGGCGGGGTTCAAGACCCGCGCCGGGGCCGGCGTCAGGAAGTGAGCAGCTGCGCCTGCGTGCGGCGCAGGAATCCGGTCATCTCGCCGGCCGGCATCGGGCGGCCATAGTGGTAGCCCTGAGCTTCGTCACAGCCGTAGGTGCGCAGGGCCTGCGCCATCTCGTCCGTCTCCACGCCTTCGGCCAGGGTCTTGAGGCTCAGGCTGTGCGCCATCTGGACCACCGCACGCACGATGGCCGCGTCGTCGGCATTGCTGCACAGTTCGCGCACGAAGCTCTGGTCGATCTTGAGCTTGTCGATATCGAAACGCCGGAGGTAGGACAGGCTGGAGTAGCCGGTGCCGAAATCGTCGATCGAGAGCTTGACGCCGAGCTGCTTGAGGCGCCGCAGGCTGGCGAGCACGCCCTCGGCGTTCTGGATCAGGATGGATTCGGTCAGCTCCAGCTCGAGCAGACCCGGCGCCAGACCCGACGCCTCCAGCGCACGCTGCACCGACTGTTCCACGTCCCCGCGCCTGAACTGCACGGCCGACAGGTTGACCGCCATGGTCATGGGCGGCAGTCCGGCACGCTGCCAGGCTACGGCCTGACGGCAGGCCTCGCGCAGCACCCAGACCCCGATGGGGACGATCAGACCGCTGTCCTCGGCCACGGGGATGAAACGGGCCGGCGGGATCAGGCCGCGCTCGGGATGGTGCCAGCGCAGCAGCGCCTCGGTACCGACGACCTCGCCGCTGTCCAGGTCGATCTGCGGCTGGTAGTGCAGGGCCAGCTCCCCGCGTTCCAGGGCACGATGCAGGCCATTGCGCAGGCTCAGGTGCTCGGAGGCCTCGCTGTCCATCGCGGCGTCGAAGAAGCGGTAGATGTTGCGACCGGACTGCTTGGCCTGGTACATGGCGACCTCGGCCTTCTTGCGCAGGGTCTCCAGATCGCGGCCGTCGTCGGGGTAGATGGCGAGTCCGGCCGAAGCGGAGACCGCCATTTCCTGCCCCTGCAGCAGGAGGGGCTCCTGGACAGCCTCCATCAGCGCCCCGACCTG
>JAYNNS010000398.1:0-2314 GCA_038112835.1 Curvibacter sp.
CTGCAGGCCGCCGCAGATGCCCAGCACCGCCCTGCCCTGCGCGGCGTGCGTCGCGATGGCGCGGTCCAGGCCCTGGGCGCGCAGCCAGGCCAGGTCGCCACTGGTGTGCTTGGAGCCGGGCAGGATGATCCAGTCCACCCCCACAAGATCGGCCGGGCTGCGCGCCCAGCGCAGGCTCACGCCGGGCACGTTCTTGAGCGGCTGGAATTCGTCGAGGTTGCTGATGCGCGGATAAGCCACGACGGCAATGCGGGTGTGGATCTCTCCCGTCGCCGTGTGGCGGTCATCGAATACACCGTCTTCTTCGGGCAGGCCGTGTTGCCACCACATGGGCAGGGTGGCGACCACCGGCACACCGGTCAGGTCCTGCAGTTGCTGCGGCCCTGGGGCCAGCAGCTTGGCATCGCCCCGGAACTTGTTGAGCACAAAACCGCGGATTAGCGCTCGATCAGCCTCGGACAGCAGGGCCCAGGTGCCGTAGAGATGGGCAAAGGCACCGCCGCGGTCGATGTCGCTCACCAGCAGGCAGCGCGCCCGAGCATGGCGGGCCACCCGCAGGTTGACGATGTCGCTGCCCATGAGGTTGATCTCGGCCGGCGAGCCCGCGCCTTCGATCACGACCACGTCGTTCACCGCCATGAGTTCGTCGAGGGCACGCGCCACCGTGGGCCAGACCTTCTCGCTGCGACCGCGCCAGTCCATGCGCGTGAGTTCCTCGTCCACCTGGCCCAGCAGCACGACCTGGCTGTGCGTGTCGCGCTCGGGCTTGAGCAGCAGCGGGTTCATGCGCACCTCGGGCTGGGCGCGCGCGGCCAGGGCCTGGAAAAACTGGGCGCTGCCGATCTCGCCGCCGACGTTGGGCCGCTGGGCCGCCCCGAGGCCAAACACGGCCCCCTCGGGGGGCAGCGAGGACACGCCAATGTCGAGCGTGGGGGCAACCACCCGCGCGTTGTTGCTCATGTTCTGCGCCTTGAACGGCGCGACCTTGAGACCCTGCCGCGCGTAGTGACGGCACAGGGCCGTGGTGAGCCAGCTCTTGCCGGCGCCACTGGTGGTGCCCAGCACCATGAGGGCACGCGCGCTCATGCCGGCACCTCGCCCACCTGCATCAGGTCCTGCCAGGCCGTGCGCAGCGCGTCCTGCGAGGCCGGCGGCAGGACGCCCAGGCGCACCTGCCCCGGCAGGCCGAAGGAGCTGGCCGCACGCAGCTTGATGCCCTGCAGGCGCAGGGCAAGCAGGGCCTGCGCCAAGGCCTGCTTGCCCTGAAGCGTGGTGCGAGCACAGAAGAAGTTCGCCAGGCTGGGCGCGCAGTCCCAGCCCAGGGCCCTGCACAGCGCGAGCTGGCGGGCCTTCCACAGACGCAGGGTATCCCGGCTGTCCTGCAGCCAGGCCTGCACGTCGGCGCGAACCCAGGCCTGCAGCAGGGCCACGCCCTGCGCGCCCAGGGGCCAGGAGGGGCAACGGGCCTCGAGTTCGGCCCCGGCCGAGCCGGCCTCCAGCGGCGCGATGACATAGGCCGCCCGCACGCCGGTCAGGCCCAGGGCCTTATTCGGGCTCCAGAGCTGCCACACCCGCTGCAGGGCCTGCGCGTCCAGGGTCGATGCGCCTTCGAGGCGCAGCGGTTCGTAGGCGCGGTCGAGCACGCACATGGGCGCCGTGCGCACCAGGGCCACCAGCTCTTCATGGGCCTGGCCCAGGGGGCGCGAGGGCTCGCAGGCCCAGGCCAGGCCGGCGTCGGCGGCCGAGGGCACGGTACGCAGGCCCCAGGCCAGCGCGGCGGCGCCGTATTCGCCGTAGGCGTGTCGGGGCAGCCACACGGCCTGCGGACCGCGCTGCGCCACCCAGGCGCTGATGCGGTGGATGAACTCGCTGGCGCTGGCCGCCAGCAGCACCCGGCCCGGGTCGATCCCGTGCCAGTCGGCCAGTTGGGTGCGCAGCCCGGTGTAGGTCGGGTCCGGGTAACGCGTGGCATCGGCCGCGGACACGGCCGCCAGGGCCTGGGGACAGGGACCGTGGGCGTTGCCGTTGGTGGAGAAGTCGTGCGCGGGCACACCGAGGGCGTCGGGGCCGCCATGGGCCTTGATCGGGTTCATGGCCGTCCTCCCGCCCCAGCCAGCAGGGCCGCGCACAGCACGAGGGCCAGCAGCAGGACCACCCGCTCGCCCAGCTGCACGGCACGCGCGGTGTCCGCCGGCTCGGGGGAACGGCCGGCCTCGTGCAGCACGTAGACCCCGGGTTTGGCCAGGCGCACATCCAGGGCCAGGGCCATGGCGGCCATGGGCCAGCCGCTGTTGGGCGACGGCGTGCGCGGCGC
>JAYNNS010000399.1:0-2312 GCA_038112835.1 Curvibacter sp.
GTGCGCGCGCGCGAAGCGGCTGGCCGACTGGGCCATGCCGGCCTGCCGGCCGGGCTCGCGCACCAGGGCCAGCACTGCCGTCACCGCGGCCGCGAGATCGGCGCAACGCTGGGCCGCCCCCGCTTCCAGCGCCAGGCTGGCCGCCTCGTCGAAGTTGAAGGTGTGCGGACCCAGGAAGACCGGGCAGGCGCAGGCCGCGGCCTCGATCAGGTTCTGCCCGCCCAGCGGCGCGTAGCTGCCGCCCAGCAGGGCCGCGTCGCTCAGGCCGTAGTAGAGCGGCATCTCGCCCAGCGAGTCGCCCAGCCAGACATCGGCCGAGAACTCCACCAGCGTGGGCTGCGCGCCCCACTGGCTGCGCCGCGCCAGGCGCCAGCCCGCGCCCTCGATCAGCTGGGCCACCTCGTCGAAGCGTTGCGGGTGGCGCGGCACGATGAGCCACTGCACCGCGCGCGCCGCCTCGCCGGCAGCGCGCAGGGCGGCCAGCAGCATCTGCTCCTCGCCCTCGCGCGAACTCGCGAACATCACGACCGGTCGCCCCAGGGCCGTGCGCCAGGCACGGCCCCGCTCGAGCAGGGCCGCATCCGGCGTGGCGTCGAACTTGAGGTTGCCGTAGACACCCTGCACCGGGGCCCCCAGCTGGCGCAGGCGGGCCGCATCGTCCTCGGTCTGCGCCCAGACCGCAGCGAGGCTGCGATAGGCCGGCCGCGACAGCCAGGCCACGCGCAAGGCGCTGCGCAGGGATTTCTCGGACAGGCGCGCATTGGCCAGCACCAGCGGCACGCCGGCTGCGGCACAGGCCGCGGCCAGATTGGGCCAGACCTCGGTCTCCATCAGGACGCCCAGGCGCGGCCTGAAATGGGCCAGGAAACGCTGCACGGCCTCGGGCGTGTCCCAGGGCTGCCAGACCTGCAGATCGCCTGCATGCAGCAGGCCCGCGCCTTCCGCGCGGCCCGTCGCGGTGCCGTGCGTGAGCAGCAGGCGGTAGCCGGGCCAGCGGGCGCGCAGCTCACCCAGCAGCACGGCGGCAGCGCGCGTCTCGCCCAGCGAGACGGCATGCACCCAGAGCGTGCGGCCATCGGCCGGCAGGGCCGGCATGTCGTAGCGGCCGAAACGCTCTTCCACCGCCACGAGATAGCCGGGCTCGGCCTGCCCGCGCCGCTGCAGCTTGCGCCGCAGCAGGGGCTGCACCGCGCGCACGAGCAGGGCATAGAGGGTGCGGACCATCAGGCGACCCGTCCTGTGACATCGCGCCAGGCCTGGCAGACCGCTTCCACCGAGGGCGTGGGCTGCGCATGGACACTGCGCTGGCGCGTGCGCTCCACCGGCCCGGTGCGCCAGGCGGTGTCGAAGTTGTAGAGCTGCACATGCGGCAGGTCCAGCGCCACGGCGATATGGCTCAGGCCGCTGTCCACGCCGATCACGCCGGCGCAGCCGGCCAGGGCATCGGTCAGGGCATCGAGCGGCAGGCGGGGCCAGACCACGGCATGGGACATGGCGCGCGCCATCTCCTGGCTGCGCTGCTCCTCCGCGTCCGTGCCGTGCAGCAGGGCCACGTCATAGCCCGCCGCATCGAGACGCTGCGCCAGGGCGACCCAGTGCGCCACCGGCCACTGCTTGTCGGCGCGCGAGGTGCCATGCACCAGGGCCACGCGCGGCCGCGCGGTCAGCATGCCCACGGCCACGCGCTCGTGCCCGGCCTGGGGCTGCAATCCATAGGTTTCCACGGCGGGCAGCTCATAGCGTAACGCCGGCCGCCCGGCGCCAGCCTCGCCAGCCAGGCCACGAGGGCCGACTTCGTGAGGCCCTGCAGGTCGAGCACCGCATCGTAGGCTTCGGCCTGCAGTTCGGTCTTGAAGGCCTGCCACTGCGCCCGCGTGGTGGCGGCCAGCGGCGCCTTGCGCCAGCGCCGCAGCTCACAGGGGATGACACGGCGCACCCCCGCGCAGCGCTGCACCAGCGGGGCAAAGCCCTTCTCGACCACCCAGTCGATGTGCGCCTGCGGAAAGGCACGGCGGATGTCCTGCACCGCCGGCATGGCATGCACCACGTCGCCCAGCGAAGACAGCTTGACGATGAGGATGTTCAAGCGCGCGGTCCGTTCTGTGTCAATGCGCGGCGGCCGCGAAGGACGCGTCGGGCTTGACGCTGCGCAGCAGGGCCAGCATCTCGCCCTCGATGCGCTGCAGCGCCTGCGGCGTGTGGCCCTCGAAGCGCAGCACGAGCACGGGCGTGGTGTTGGAAGCACGGATCAGGCCGAAGCCGTCGGGCCAGTCCACGCGCACGCCGTCGATGGTGTTGACCGTGGCCGGCGC
>JAYNNS010000400.1:0-2295 GCA_038112835.1 Curvibacter sp.
GGCCGAAGGCCAGGGCCTCAGCGGGCTGGTGCAGCTTTTCCAGCAGCAGCAGGAATTCGTCGCCGCCCACGCGTGCCACCGTGTCCTCCTCGCGCACGATCGTGCGCAGGCGCTCCGCGACATTGCGCAGCAGCCCGTCGCCGGCGGCATGGCCGAAGGAGTCATTGACGGGCTTGAAGCCGTCGAGGTCCACGAACAGCACCGCCACGCGCGACTGCACGCCGCGGTGGTTGGCGCGGTCGGCCCGCAGCAGGGCCTGGCCCAGGCGTTCCTCGAACAGCAGGCGGTTGGGCAGGCCCGTGAGCGGATCGGTGAAGGCGCGCAGCTTGAGTTCGGCGTTGGCAACCTGCAGCTTGGCATTGCTTTCCTGCAGCGACTGCGCCAGGCGCTGCGTGGTGCTCTGCATGCGCGCATCGAGCAGGGAGGTGAACAGCGTGCTCACCAGCAGCAGCCCGGTGGCGATGGTCACCATGGCCGTCAGCGAGAGGCCACCGAGGCCGTCGGAGCTCAGGCAGATGGCGCTGTCGGGGATGCGCGCGGCGGCCATGCCCGTGTAATGCATGCCACAGATGGCCACGCCCATGAGCAGGGCCGCGCCCAGCTGGTAGGTCAGCCGCCGCGGCTTGGACACCTGGATCAGCAGGTGGAAGATCAGCAGGGCCGTGGCCGAGGCCAGCACGGCGATCAGCACCGAGGCGGCCACCAGCAGCCAGTCCCAGACGATGCCCGGCACCAGGTCCAGCGCGGCCATGCCGATGTAGTGCATGGCGGAGATGCCCAGGCCCATGACGAGCGCCCCGAGCGCGATGCGCCGGTAGCGCAGGGTCTTGCGGCTCGCGATGGCCAGCGCCACCGCCGAGGCGGCCACCGCGGCCACCCAGGACAGCAGGGTCAGGCCGCCGGTGTAGCCCAGGGTGATGGGCACCTGGAAGGCCTGCATGCCGATGAAGTGCATGGACCAGATGCCGGTGCCCATGACCACCGAGCCGGCGCCCCACCAGATGCGCGCCAGGCCCCAGGTGGACTGCCGCACGCGCCGCGCGAGGTCCAGGGTGACGTAGGAGGCGAAGGTCGCGATGACGAAGGAGGCGGCAACCACCCGCAGGTCGTAGCGGGATGGCATGAAGGCCATCGCGGAGAGGGATTCGGAAAGCATGAAGGGCCGAGGTTAACGCAAGTGCTGCGCGCCGCAGACGGTGTTTTCAGCAGCTCAGCAACTGCCACTCGCCCCAGCCCGCCACGGCCTGCGGCCATTGCGGCGCCGCCTCCAGCGTGAGCCGGCCCTGGTCCAGCAGCGCCATGGCGCGCAGCACGCCGGCGTGGGTGACCCAGAGCAACTCCCGCCCCCCCGCCCGCGCCTCGGCGCGTGCGGTCGCCACGCGCTGCAGCAGCTCGTTGACGCTGTCGCGGCCACCGAAACGCGCCGCGCCGAAGTTGGCCGTCCAGTCGTCGTAGGCGGTGCGCGGAATGTCGTCCCAACGCACCCCCTCCCAGCAGCCGAAGTCCAGCTCGCGCAGGCGGGCGTCCTCGCGCAGCTGCAGGTCGGGCCGCAACGCCTGCAGAGTCCGGGCCAAGGCCGTGCAGCGCTGCAGCGGCGAGGTCCAGACCATGAGGCCCGGGGGCAGCTGGGGCGCCAGCCGGGAGGCCACGTCCTGCGTATGAGCCGCATCGGCCGGCACGTCATGCCTACCGTAACAGACGCCGGCATCGATCAGGGGGCGCGGGTGCCGGACCAGCCAGAGCTTCATGCGGTCAGCGACAGAGCCAAGCCGAAGTAGATCGCGATCTCGCCGACCTGCTGCGTGGCCCCCAGACAGTCGCCCGTATAGCCCTGCAGGCGGCGCGCGCACAGGCGCCACATCCAGAGCCAGGCCAGCACGGCCAGCAGGCCACCACCGAGCCAGAGCCAGACGTCGGGCAACCACCACCAGGCTAGGGCCGCGGCCGCCACGGTCCAGAGCGTGGCCACGGCCAGACTGGTGCCGCTGATCGCGTCGGCCAGGGGCTTGGACTTGGAGTGCGCCGTGTCACCCACATGGGGCAGCAGGCGAATCAGCCCCAGCGGCAGGAAACGCGAGAGCACGTGCGCAAAAAATAGGGCGCCGCAGGCCAGAGCCGGATCGGCCGCACCGAGCAGGGCGAGCAGGGACACCTTGAGCAGCAGGGCCAGCAGCAGGGCCAGCGCACCGAAGGCGCCGATGCGCGAGTCCTTCATGATGTCCAGCGCGCGCTCGCGGTCAGACGCGCCACCCAGGCCATCGGCCAGGTCGCTCAGGCCGTCTTCATGGAAGGCCC
>JAYNNS010000401.1:0-2292 GCA_038112835.1 Curvibacter sp.
TGTGAAGCGTCAAGAGGTTGTTTCTTGATCTGTTGAGTCTGGACATGGGAGCAACCCCACCAATTCCCTGATGGGGGCGATGCCAGTTGTAGTGGTGAGTCCAGTCATCCAGGGCGGCGTTACGTTGATCCGAGTGCTGGTAGGTGAAGCCGTAGGCCCACTCCCGCAAGGCTGACTGGATGAAGCGCTCGGCCTTGCCGTTGGTCTGCGGCCTGTAGGGCCGGGTGAACCGGTGGGCAATACCCAGCTGGCGGCAAGCCTGCGCGAAGTCCTTGGAACGGAAGGCTGAGCCGTTATCGGTCAACAGCCGCTGCACCCGCACCCCCAGGCTAAGGTAGTAGGCCACGGCGTTGCGCAGGAACTGCACCGCCGCAGGTGTCTTCTCGTCGGTGAACATCTCGGTGTAGGCAATGCGGGCATGGTCGTCGATACCCACGAACAGCATCTCCCAGCCAGCCCCATCGACCGAGTCGCGCCGGTTGCCCGTGACTCGGTGGCTGGGTCGCTCGATGCGTCCAAGCTTCTTGGTGTCGATGTGCAGCATCTGGCCGGGTTGCTCGTGCTCGTAGCGCACCACCGGTTCGGCCGGTTGCAGATCGCTCAGGCGCGATAGACCTGCGCGCGCCAGTACCCGTCCCACCGTGCTTTTGGAGATACCCAGAGCCGCTGCGATGCGCGCCTGCGTCAGCCGTTTGTGACGCAACTCCACGACGGCCAGCGCCTTGGCCGGCTCGATGGCTTGCGGCGAGCATTGGGGGCGGCAGGAGGCATCGAGCAGACCCGCCTCGCCCAGGGCCAAGTAGCGCCCCAGCCATTTGCGGGCCGTGGGCGCGCTCACGCCATACGCCTGTGCCGCCTCGCATGCGCAAAAGCCACGCTGCGTCATGTCCTGGACCATTTCGAGTCGACGAACCAAGGTCAATCGGGCATTCTTATGAATGTTCATCTGGTTGAGCTCCTTGAGAAATCTGGGGGTTTGGCGATTCCCAGTCTCTCAAACTCAACTCAGATGAACAGAAACAACCTATTGGACCTTCACACCTAGGCCGCGCGGTGCGCGATGGCGGGGGTGTCCTCCGCCGGATGGAAATTGGCCTCGGTGGCGATCTGGGTGCAGACGGCGCGGCACAGCGCAGCCACGCGGTCGTCGATGATGCGGTAGTAGATCTGCACGCCATCGAGGCGCTTGCCCTGAACGCCGGCCTGGTAGAGCGTGGTCAGGTGCTGCGACATATTGGGCTGCGTGGTGTCGATCTTGCTCAGCAGGTAGCTGACGTTGCGCTCGCCGTCGCAGAGATGGCTGATGATCTTCAGGCGCATGGGCGCCGACATGACGCGGAACACCTCTGCCGCCAGCTCGAACACCTGGTCCGGTTCGCTCACGGTGACCTCGGCGCTCGCCTTCGGGATCGCACGCTTGTTCATGATCAGGGCCTAATATAAGTTGGGACTCATTCTATAGCGGCCACGCTGCCGGGCTCAGCCATTTCGCGCCCGCAGGGTGCGGCTGAGCAACAGCACGGGGATCAGACCCACCAGCACCAGGGCCAGGGCTGGCAGCGCCGCCTCGCCCAGGCGCTCGTCGCGCGCCAGCTGGTAGGCCACCACGGCCAGGGTGTCGCTGTCAAAGGGGCGCAGCACCAGGGTGGCGGGCAGCTCCTTCATCACGTCCACGAAGACCAGCAGCGTGGCCGCCATGACCGGACGGCGCAGCAGCGGCCAGTGCACGCGCGAGAGCAGGCCCCAGCCGCCGCTGCCCAGCAGGCGCGCGCTGTCGTCCAGGTTGGCCGGGATACGCGCGTAGCCGCTCTGCACCGACTGCAGGGCCACGGCGACGAAGCGCACCAGATAGGCCCAGATGAGACCGAGCGAGGTGGCCGTGACCCAGTAGGCCGGGCCGGCCTGCGGCCAGCGCGCCTGCACCCAGCCCACGGGCAGCAGCAGGCCCACGACGACCACCGCACCCGGCACGGCATAGCCCAGGCTGGCCAGCCAGACCACGGCACGCGTGAGCGCATCGGGCAGGCGACGCAGCGCATAGGCCAGCAGCAGGGCCAGGCCCACGGCCAGCACGGAGGCGAGCAGGCCCAGGCGCACGCTGTGGCCGGCCCAGCCCCAGAAACGCTCCCAGGGCAGCTCGGCCGATTCGCCCAGCAGCGGGCGCAGCATGAAGAGCACAGGGGCGACAAAGCCCATGAGGATGGGCAGGGCACAGACGGTCCAGGCGGCCGCGCGCTGCCCCCCCCGCAGGCGCACGGGCTGGGCCTCGGCGCCGGCCGCGCGGCCCAGGCG
>JAYNNS010000402.1:0-2268 GCA_038112835.1 Curvibacter sp.
CGGTCTTGCCCACGCCGGTGGGGCCGATCATGAGGATGTTCTTGGGCGTGATCTCGGGCCGCAACGCGGCCTCGACCTGCTGGCGGCGCCAGCGGTTGCGCAGCGCGATGGCCACGGCGCGCTTGGCGCCGGCCTGGCCCACGATGTGGCGGTCGAGTTCGGAGACGATCTCCTGCGGGGTCATGGAGGACATGATGAGGGTCCGGGATGGCAGTCGAGGGGCGGCACTCAGTCCAGCACCTCGATGGTGTGATTCAGATTGGTGTAGATGCAAAGCTCGCCCGCGATCTCCAGCGACTGCTTGACGATCTCGGCCGCGCCCAGCTCGGTGTGCTTGAGCAGGGCGATGGCGGCCGACTGCGCATAGGCACCGCCCGAGCCGATGGCCACGATGCCATGCTCGGGCTCGAGCACGTCGCCGTTGCCGCTGATGATGAGCGAGCTCTCACGGTCGGCCACGGCCAGCATGGCCTCGAGCCGGCGCAGCACGCGGTCGGTGCGCCAGTCGCGCGTGAGCTCGATGGCCGCGCGCTGCAGATGGCCCTGGTGCTTCTCGAGCTTGGCCTCGAAACGCTCGAAGAGGGTGAAGGCATCGGCCGTGGCGCCGGCGAAGCCGGCCAGCACCTTGCCGTGGTAGAGCTTGCGCACCTTGCGCGCCGTGCCCTTGACGACGATATGCCCCAGCGTGACCTGACCGTCGCCACCGATGGCCACCTGCAGGCCGTTGGCAGTCTGGCGCCGCACGCTGACGATGGTGGTGCCGTGAAATTGTTCCATGAGCATATTGTCCCACCCCCAGGCTTCGCGCCCTTCGTGCGCTACGCCACCCCCCTCAGGGGGCGCACTCAGCGGCCTGGCAAAGCCAGTTCCGCGAGTGCCCGCGCAGAAGACAAGAGCGCTTCGGGAGGACTTTTTATGCTGCGCGGGGCACGACGCGGGCGTGCTCGGAGATGCCGATCACGTTGAAGAAGGCCGCGACCATGCGGTTGACGTCGCGGAACTGGACCTGGCAGCCCTGGCCCTGCTGCTCGGCCACCCAGTTGAGGATGCTGCCGGCGGCCGAGAAGTCCACCCGTATCAGGCGCGCGCAGGACACGACCATGCGGGTCGAACCTTCCATGCCCTTCTCCAGCTTGGCCAGCACGTCGGCCGCGTCGCCGAGGATCTCGCCGTAGAGCTCCACCACGGCCGGCGGCGGCTCCTCCAGCCCCACCGGGGAGGTGAGGTGGCGCAGCGGGTCGTCCCACATCGAGTGGGGCTCGTCCCAGCGCGAGCGGATGTCCTCGGCCTCGGCCTCGGCCGGGTCGCTCAGGCCCTCCAGTTCGCAGCTGCAGCGCGGCTCCTGCCAGGACGGCGGCGAGACCTCGTAGGTGACGCAGTAGTCCAGCGCCACGAGTTCGAAGGCATCCTGCAGGCGCATGATGCGCAGCGCATCCATGCGCAGCTGCCAGCACACAGGATCGACCGTGCGGTCACCCGAGGGTGTGAGCGCCAGCAGCGCACGCTCCAGGCTGCCATGGCCGCGAAAGACCAGCGCGGCCGGCGTGAGACACCACTGGGCCACCTGGCGCGCCAGTGCGGGCACGGCATCCGGACCGATGGTCGCCAGCCCCTGCCAGTCCAGCACCAGGGCACCGGGCACACGGGTCAGGGCGCGCAATTCCTCCAGCGCCGCGCCACCGAGCTGGGCCGGGCTGCTCCAGTCCGCCGGGCTGGCTGCCGAGGCCCCCGGACGCGGCGGAGCGGGGGGGCTGCTCTTGCGGCGGCCCAGCAGATCGGGCATGGAAAACCAGGCCGGAGCCGAGCGGCCGTAGCGGCCGGCGAATTCCAGGGCCACGCTGTCGAAACGGGCCTGCTGGCCGGTGGCGCGGTAGAGGTCGAACAGGGCCGACATCCAGGTCTCGGCCAGCTCGGGGTGCAGCTTGTCGCTGCCCAGGGCGGCCATCAGGCTTCCCTCGGCACCGGCATCGTCCCCGTTGGCGAAGCGGATGGCGGCGTCTTCCAGGTCCGGGTCGGTCAGGTTGTCGGTGGGCACCTGGGCGTAGAGACGCTGGGTCGAGAAGCCCGCGCCCACGGGCATGCGCGGCGCGCCGGCCTGCTGCGGCGGCGGCTGCGGGCGGCTGCCGGGCCGTCCCGCCACCGCGGTGGCGGCCAGGTTCTGCCGCAAGGCGATGGAAGCCGGCACGGTGGGCGAAGCATCGGCCAGCTGGGTCGGGATGTAGGCGCCGGCCGCGGGCGGATCGCCCCAGTAGGCGCCGCCCGGGCGCA
>JAYNNS010000403.1:0-2264 GCA_038112835.1 Curvibacter sp.
CTCGCCCATGATGTCGGTCACGCGCCGGATGCTGGCCACCACCTCGTTCATGGTCGCGCCGGCCCGGTCCACCAGGGCCGTGCCCTGGTCCACCCGCTGCACGCTGTCCGTGATCAGGGCCTTGATTTCCTTGGCCGCCTCGGCCGAGCGGCTGGCCAGGGTGCGCACCTCACCGGCCACCACGGCAAAGCCCCGGCCCTGCTCGCCCGCGCGCGCGGCTTCCACCGCGGCGTTCAGGGCCAGGATGTTGGTCTGGAAGGCGATGCCGTCGATCACGCTGATGATGTCGTGGATCTTGCGCGCGCTGTCGTTGATGCCTTTCATGGTGTCCACCACCTGGGCCACGACCTGGCCGCCCTGCACGGCCACGGTGGAGGCGCTCTGCGCGAGCTGGTTGGCCTGGCGCGCGTTGTCGGCGTTCTGTCGCACGGTGGAGGAGAGTTCCTCCATCGACGCCGCGGTCTGCTGCAGCGCGCTGGCCTGGCTCTCGGTACGGGCCGAGAGGTCGTTGTTGCCGGTGGCGATCTCGGCGCTCGCGGTGGAGACCGCGTCGCTGCCCTGGCGCACCCGCGTGACGAGCTGGGTCAGCGCGCTCTGCATGTCGCGCACGGCATGCAGCAGCTGGCCGATCTCATCCTTCGTGTTGGGCGTGATGCGTGCGCTCAGGTCGCCCTGGGCCACCTTGCGCGTGAGCTGGGCCGCATAGGACAGGCCGCCGGCGATGGTGCGGTTGAGCGTGCGGGCGATGAACAGGCCCAGCACGATGGTGAGCAGCAGGGCGCCGAGGTTGCCGTAGAACACGCGGGTCTGGATGGTGGCGCTGGCTTCGCGCGCCTCGTGGCCGCCGTCCTGTGCGATCTTGCCCAGGGCGCGCAGCTGCGTGGTCAGGATGCCGAAGGTCTGCAGGGCCGGTCCCTTGAGGAGGTCCAGCGCCTCTTCGTCGCGGCGCTGGCGCGCCAGACCCACGATCTCGGCCTGTTGCGCCTGGTACTGCTTCCAGCCGCTTTGCAGCGCGGCCAGCGCCTGCTGCTCGGGGCCGGCCGAGAAGATCCCGGCCAGGCTCTGCAGCTCCTTGCCGATGCTGCCGCCCATCTCGTCCATCTGCTTTTCCAGCACGCGGCGCTCGTCCTCGCCGAAGGTCAGCACGTGCTGGAACTGCGCCGCGCGCAGCAGGCTGACCTGGGTGCCCAGGATGCCGGCGTGCCGTGTGCCGGGCAGCCAGCGCTCGGCGATCAGGCTGGAATTGCTGTTGAGCGCGCTGGTGCCGTAAACCGCGTACAGAGTCTGGGCAGCGGCCAGACAGAGCACGACGATGAAGCCGCCCATGAGCTTGTTCCCGATCTTGACGTCCTTGAATCGCATGCAGGTCTCCTCGGGCCTGGGCCCTATCCGACCCACTCTACCGAAACCCGGGCAAAAGGAAAGCCCGGAAAAGCCCGACAATTGCCCCATGAAGTTGATACGCATCAAGGAAGGCAAGGATCGGGCGCTGCTGCGCCGGCATCCCTGGGTGTTCGAGTCGGCCATCGCCAAGGGTGGCGCCGATGCCGGCGAGACCGTGCGCGTGGAGTCGGCGCAGGGCGAGTTCCTGGCCTGGGCCGCGTTCAGTCCGCAGTCCAAGATCCGGGCGCGGGTCTGGAGCTTCGACGAACAGCAGCGCATCGATGCCGCCTTCTTTCGCGCGCGCGTGGCCGCGGCCATCGCGGCGCGCGCGCGTTTCGACATCCGCAGCGATGGTCTGCGCCTCATCCACGGCGAGGCCGACGGTCTGCCCGGCCTGATCGTGGACCGCTACGGCGACACCCTGGTGGCGCAGTTCCTGAGCGCCGGCGCCGAGCGCTGGAAGGGCGTGCTGGCCGACGCCCTGCTGGCCGAGACGGGACTGGACAGGCTCTACGAGCGCTCCGATGCCAGCGCGCGCGGGCTCGAAGGTCTGCCCGAGGCCATGGGCTGGTTGCGCGGCCAAGGCCCCACGCAGCTCGTGCTGCAGGAGCACGACTGGCAGCTGGGGCTGGACATCGCCCAGGGGCACAAGACGGGCTTTTATCTGGACCAGCGCGACAGCCGCAAGCGCTTTGCCGACCACGCGACGCGCCTGCGGTTCCAGCGCGTGCTCAACTGCTACTGCTACACGGGTGGCTTCACCGTGGCCGCGCTGGCCGGCGGCGCGGCCCATGTCACATCCATCGATTCTTCCGGCCCGGCGCTGGAGCAGGCGCGCGCCAATGTGGCGCGCAACGGCCATGATCTGGCGCGCTGCGAGT
>JAYNNS010000404.1:0-1877 GCA_038112835.1 Curvibacter sp.
GGCCGGCGTGGATTGGCCTCGGCTGGCTCGCGACCTCAAGGCCCATGGCGGCGATCCGGCTGTCGTGCATCACGTCTGTCAGGACATGAGTGCTGCCTACACCAAGGGGGTGGGCTTGGCGCTGCCGGCAGCTGCCATCAGCTACGACCGCTTCCATGTCGTCAAGATGGCCATCGAGGCCATGGACGAAGTGCGACGAACCGAATGGCGCGATCAGCCCCATGCCGTGCACGCGGCCTTGGGCGGCACGGACCGCAAAGTGCTCAAGGGCCTGATGTGGGGCATGCGCAAGAACCCACCTGCCTGGAGCGGCCAACAGATCAGCGCCATGCACTGGCTGCAGCACTCCACGCTGAAATCTGCGCGGGCGTGGCGCCTGAAGATGGCCCTGCGCGAGGTCTATGGCGCAGCGCTCAAGCACAACGACCCCAGGCAGGCTCAGGCAGATCTGAGCGCCTGGTTGAGCTGGGCCACACGCTCGCGGCTGGAGCCCTTCAAGAAACTGGCCAAGACCTTGAAGACCCACTTCGCTGGCGTGATCAGCGGCATGCTGGACAACCGATCCAATGCCTTCGTCGAAGCCATGAACGGCCTGTTGCAGCAGGCCAAACGCGCCGCACGAGGCTTCCGAACGGCAGGCAACTTCATCGCCGTCGCATACCTTCGCATGTCCAAGCTGGCCCATCTGCCTGATCACCCCTTCAACCCGGCATCAGCGAAATGAGGCAGGGGCGTTCCACACAAAACGGCATAGAGCCAACTGCGGATGCTCTTCGCAATGGTTCCGATAAGCCGTGCCGCCAAGTATCCGGGGTGGGATTCCCCCGGTTTCTCGGACGGTTTTCTGGGATCGTTGCCTACATCAACACCGACCGCAGCGGGTCGGGAGAACCAATTCATCCTTGGTGTGATCAGTTGCTCCTGCTACCTTGCCCGGCTCGCATCAATAGAGTGACCGGTCTGAGCAACAAAGCGGTCGCTTGAGACCCTGCTCGGCCAATGACCAGTTGCGCAACACGCGAACTTTCAGGCGTTAGGTTCGAGTGTCGGAGATCAGCCTATAACAGTCAACTCGTACAGGTTCATAGAGCCATCGGGTAACGGATTTCTCCTCATGCTAAGCCTTCCCCAATGGGATTTCCGCGATCCTAGTCGTGTACCTCGGCGTCCGCCTCTCCTGCTTCATCGCCCAGTTTCTCGGCATGTCCCCTGTCCCGGCGCTACCTATGATCACGGTCCCTCGGCCGAAGCGCTGGTTGAGCGCATCCATCGCCGTCATGAGGCGAGTCCTGTCATCGACGTTACCGCCCTCGAAGTCAAACTCTGCCTGCTCTACGCTGGCGTCTGAGAGGTCCACCAACATCACCCCCGCCTTCGCAAACTTATAGCCCGCTCGGTAGATCGTCCGCAGGCCCATCAGTGCCCCTTCCACCAGAGCGGCCGTGTCAGCTGTCGGCCTGCGCAGCGGAACGATGATTGACCTGGAGTACTGCTTGTCAGGTCGGAACGGACTGGTCCGCAAGAAGGTCAGGATCTGGCCGGCATGGCTGTCCTGGCGCCTCAGCTTTTCTGCTGCACGGCTGGCGAAGGTGGTCACCGCCTCCTCCAGCTCACCCAGATCCACTACAGCGCGGCCAAATGATCGGGTACATGCGATCTCCTTCTTCGCTGGGGGAGCATGGTCCAGGTCTACGCATGGTGTTCCTTGCAGCTCACGCACCGTGCGCTCCAGGACCACGGACCAACGCCGGCGCACTGTCGCCGGATCGAGCTGCTTGAGTTCCAGGACCGTCTTGATGCCGTGTTCCTCCAGCTGCTGACCGGGACGTGGGCCCACGCCCCAGACAGGCCGGAGCTCGGGTGGCGGGGGGGGCGGG
>JAYNNS010000404.1:1887-2259 GCA_038112835.1 Curvibacter sp.
CCTCGGTTGCAGCCAGTACCTGCTGCAGTGCCTCTCGCTCCAGCGCCGCGAGATTGCACACCTGGCTGAGCTCCGACGGGTAGCTGCCTGGCTTGCGCTCTGCGGTCTTGGCAATATGGTTGGCCAGCTTGGCCAAGGTCTTGGTCTGGCCTATCCCCACACAGGTGGGCAAGCCTGTCCAGTCCAGGACGCGCTGTCGAAGCCTGCGGCTTCGATCCGTCAGGTCACCTCGAATGCCCGATAGATCCACGAAGGACTCATCGATAGAGTAGATCTCCTGCTGATGTCCCAGTCCAGCCACCAGGCTCATCATCCGGTCGGACATGTCGCCATACAAGGCGAAGTTGGCCGACAGCGCGACCAGTCCTTCCT
>JAYNNS010000405.1:0-2227 GCA_038112835.1 Curvibacter sp.
GCCGAGACCGGCACGGTGGCCTGCACGGCCAGGCCGGCGCTCTGTGCGAAGGCGTTGAGCGCATCACGGATATGCTTGTAGGCCAGGGCTGCGTCGGCCACGGCGTCGAGCTTGTTGACCGCGAAGACGATGGAGGGCACGCGCAGCAGCTGCAGCAACAGGCTGTGGCGGCGTGTCTGCGGCAGCAGGGTCAGGGCCGGGTTCTGCCAGTCGAGCTTGGTGGCGTCGACCAGCACCACGGCAGCGTCGGCACTCGATGCGGCCGTGACCATGTTGCGCGTGTACTGCTCATGGCCGGGCGCGTCGCCGATGATGAATTTACGCGTCTCGGTGCTGAAGTAGCGGTAGGCCACGTCGATGGTGATGCCCTGCTCGCGTTCGGCCGAGAGGCCGTCGGTCAGCAAGGCCAGGTCGGTCTGGCCCTGGCGCTGCACGCCGGCCAGGTGGTCCTGCAGCACGGCGCGGGTGTCCACCAGCAGGCGGCCGATCAGGGTGCTTTTGCCGTCGTCGACCGAGCCGCAGGTGATGAATTTCAGGGCGGCTACTGCGCGGCCGTGATCGAGGGTTGGGCGGTGCTCGGAATCCTCACGTACCGTCAAGGTACGTTCCGGTTCCTGCGCTCCGGCCGCCCCTCGCTGACGACCGCTCGCTACGCCGCTGGTGACAATTTCGCTATTCATCAGAAATACCCGTCTTTCTTGCGTTTTTCCATCGAGGCCTCGGACGTCTGGTCGTCCATGCGGGTCGCGCCGCGCTCGCTGACCTCGGCGGCCAGGGTCTCGATCACGATGTCGGCGGCCGTGGCGGCCGTGCTGGCCACGGGGCAGGTGCAGGTGATGTCGCCCACGGTGCGGAAGCGCACGTCGCGGATCACCACCTGTTCGCCCGGGCGTGGTGGCGTGAGCTCGGTCACCGGTGCCAGCATGCCGCGGCGATCCACCACCTCGCGCTTGTGCGTGTAATAGATCGAGGGCAGGGCGATGGCTTCGCGCTCGATGTACTGCCAGACGTCGAGTTCGGTCCAGTTGCTGATAGGGAAGACGCGGAAGTGCTCGCCCGGGGCCAGGCGGGTATTGAACAGGGTCCAGAGCTCGGGGCGCTGGGCTTTGGGTTGCCACTGGCCGAAGCTGTCGCGGTGCGAGAAGATGCGTTCCTTGGCGCGGGCCTTCTCCTCGTCGCGGCGCGCGCCGCCGATCAGGGCGTCGAAGCGGAATTCCTCGATGGCTTCCAGCAGCGTGACCGACTGGTGCACGTTGCGGCTCTCACCCGGGTGGGCCAGGCGCACGGTGCCACGCTTCATGGAGTCTTCCACGCTGCGCACGATGAGTTCGGCGCCGAGCTCCCGGGCGCGCTGGTCGCGGAAATCGGTCACTTCGGGGAAGTTGTGGCCGGTGTCGATCATCAGCAGCGGGTAGGGCAGGCGGCCACGGCTACCGGAGGGGCCTTTCGAATCCATGAAGGCTTTTTCGGCGCACCGGAGCATGACCAGCGAGTCCTTGCCGCCCGAGAACAGCAGGGCCGGACGCTCGAAGGTGGCTGCCACCTCGCGCAGGATGAAGATGGTTTCCTCCTCGAGCGCGTCGAGGTGGGCGTTGCTGAGCTGGTGCACCGGCGGGTCCAGGAGTTCGTGTTGGGTACGGGCGTTCATGGGGGCTCTCTTCAGTGGGCCTCAATGGGCGAGATGCAGACCGCATTCGCGCTGCGCTTCGCCCTTGGTGGGGTCCACGTAGTCGAAGTTGTTGGGCAGGCCGTGGATCTCGCAGTACTGGTACAGGTCCTTGGACGACCAGTGCAGCAGGGGCGCGACCTTGATCAGGCCGTCGGGATTGATGCTCACGGGGTCCATCTGGGCGCGCACGGCCGAGTCGGTGGCGCGCAGCGCGGTGAACCAGACCTTGGGGGCGGTCTCGCGCAGCGCGCGGGCGAAAGGTTCGAGCTTGACCTCTTCGGTGAAGGCGGCGTGACGGGGATCGTCGAGCGCGGGCACCGGACCGTCCACGGCCTCGCGGTGCGCGCGCGAGCGCAGCGGCAGGTAAATCTTCAGGTTCAGGCCGAGCTGCCGGGTCACCTCGTCGGCGTAGCGGTAGGTGGCTTCGGTGTTGTAGCCGTTGTCCATCCAGACCACAGGCACGTCGGGCTGCACGCGCGTGACCAGGTGCAGGATCACCGCCTCGAAGGGGCGGAAATTGGTGGTGACGATGGCCTTCTGGCCCAGGCCCAGGGCCCA
>JAYNNS010000406.1:0-2223 GCA_038112835.1 Curvibacter sp.
TGACCGCGCACGGCCGCACGATCAGGCGGGCGATGCCGTCCAGCAGGCAGGCCAGCGGTTGCAGCACGCGCAAGGGGAAGCGGAGGACCAGGCCGAGGCCGATGAATGCCTCCGGATTGCTCCGGGCCAGTTGCCGCGGCAGGTACTCGGCGCAGACCAGCAGGAGCAGGGCGGCCCCCAGGCAGCCCAGCCAGAAACCGTCTTCCCCCTGGCAGCGCAGGCCGACCAGGGCGGCGAGGGCGAATGCCAGCAGCTTGCCCAGGGTCGCGCCAAGGATCAGGGCCTGCGCCGGGATGCCATCGAGCGCGGGTGTGTTGTCCTTGCCCCGGCCGCTGGCCAGGCGCTGGCGTGCGGCATCCACCGCGGTGAACAGTGCCGACCACAACAAGGCCAGGGCCAGGAGCCCAAGCAGCGGAGCCAGCGGCAGAGTGCTCATCGATCGCTCGTCAGATATGCAGGATGAATTCGCGTACCAGCTTGCTGCCGAAATAGGCCAGCATCAGCAGGCAGAAGCCGGCCAGGGTCCAGCGGATCGCCTTGTGCCCGCGCCAGCCGAGGCGGCTGCGGCCCCACAGCAGCACGCTGAACACCACCCAGGCCACGCAGGCCAGCAGGGTCTTGTGCACCAGGTGCTGGGCGAACAGATTGTCGAGGAACAGCCAGCCGGACACCAGCGACAGCGAGAGCAGGCCCCAGCCGGCCCAGAGGAAGCCGAACAGCAGGCTTTCCATGGTCTGCAGCGGCGGGAAGTTGCGGATCAGCCCGGACGGGTGCTTGTGCTTGAGCTGGTGATCCTGCACCAGCAGCAGCAACGCCTGGAACACCGCGATGGTGAACAGGCCGTAGGCCAGGATCGACAACAGGATATGGGCGAGGATGCCGGGCTCTTCGTTGATCAGTGGCACCGTCCCGGAGGGGGCGAACTGGGCGATCAGCGCCGTCGCCAGGCCAAGGGGGAAGAGCAGCAGGAGCAGGTTTTCCACCGGGATGCGCAGGCAGGCGAGCAGGGTGATGGCGATCACGGCCGTGGCGATCAGGCTGGCGGCGCTGAAGAAGTCCAGGCTCAGGCCCAGGGGCGTGAGCAACTGCCAGAACAGCGCGGTGCCCTGGGCGACCACGGCCAGGGCGCCGAGCAGGCCGAGCAGCCGTTTGTCGGCCTTGACGCCGCGGGCCAGGCCGACACCTTGGAGGGTGATCGCGGCGGCGTAGAGGCAGGCGGCGATCAGGTTGGGTAGCAAGCTGGGTGACAAGGGGAGCATAAGTCCTGTTAGGCAAGCCCGAAAGTCGTCGAGTTTGGCATAGAACGCCGCCCCCTAGGAAGACTGGGTGCCGACGGCATGGTGTGCGCTGGCGCGAGTCTTCGTTATAATCGCGCCCCTGTCCGTGCCCACGGCTGGCTAAAACCTCGGTTCCACAGAGCCTGAAAGGATCCCCATGTTTGAAAACCTGACCGATCGTCTGTCACAGACGCTGCGCCATGTCACCGGCAAGGCCAAGCTGAATGAAGACAACATCAAAGACACCCTGCGCGAAGTGCGCATGGCGTTGCTCGAAGCCGACGTCGCCCTGCCGGTGGTCAAGGACTTCGTCAACAAGGTCAAGGAACGTGCGGTCGGTACCGAGGTTTCCCGCAGCCTGACCCCGGGCCAGGCGTTCGTGAAGATCGTCCAGGCCGAGCTCGAAGAGCTGATGGGCGCGGCCAACGAAGACCTGAGCCTCAACGCGGCGCCGCCCGCCGTGGTGCTGATGGCTGGTCTGCAGGGTGCGGGCAAGACCACTACCGCCGGCAAGCTGGCGCGCTTCCTCAAGGAACGCAAGAAGAAGACCGTCATGGTCGTCTCCGCCGACGTCTACCGCCCGGCGGCGATCAAGCAGTTGGAAACCCTGGCCAACGACATCGGCGTGACCTTCTTCCCGTCCGATATCAGCCAGAGGCCGGTGGCCATCGCCGAAGCGGCGATCCGCGAAGCCAAGCTGAAATTCATCGACGTGGTCATCGTCGACACCGCCGGCCGTCTGCACATCGACGCCGACATGATGACCGAGATCAAGGACCTGCACGCCGCGATCAACCCCGTCGAGACCCTGTTCGTGGTGGATGCCATGCAGGGCCAAGACGCCAGCAACACGGCCAAGGCCTTCAAGGAAGCGCTGCCCCTCACCGGCATCGTGCTCACCAAGCTGGACGGCGACTCCCGCGGCGGCGCGGCGCTCTCGGCGCGC
>JAYNNS010000407.1:0-2220 GCA_038112835.1 Curvibacter sp.
CATCCCCAACTACAACACCATGGGCCTGGCCAAGGCCAGCCTGGAGGCCTCGGTGCGCTACCTGGCCGAAGCCGTGGGCAAGCTGCCCGATGGCCGCAGCATGCGCGCCAACGGCATCAGCGCCGGCCCGATCAAGACCCTGGCCGCCAGCGGTATCAAGGATTTCTCCAAGCTGCTCAATGTGGTGGCCAGCGCCTCGCCGATCCGCCGCAACATCACCATCGAGGACGTGGGCAACGTTGCCGCCTTCCTGCTAAGCGACCTGGCCGCAGGCGTGACCGCCGAGATCACCTATGTGGACGGCGGCTTCAGCCAGACCGCGGTGGCCATCGTCGAGTAAATCCTCAATATCACCTAGAAAAACGCCCCGCATCGCGGGGCGTTTTTGCTGGCGCAGCCTGTGCCTCAGGCCTGCACGCAGTCTGCGTAGTAGTGCTTCTTGCCATCGGCGCCGGTCTCTTCCACCAGACCGTGGATGTCCGTCTCGAAACCCGGGCACTGGGCATTGAACTCGCGCGCGAACTTGAGGTAGTCCACGATCTTCTTGTTGAAGACCTCGCCCGGGATCAGCAGCGGGATGCCCGGCGGATAGGGCGTGACCAGGCCCACGGTGATACGGCCCTCGAGGTGGTCGATCTCCACACGCTCGGTCTTGCGGTGCGCGATGTGCGAATAGGCCTCGCTCGGATTCATGGCCGGCGTGAGGTCGCTCAGGTACATCTCGGTGGTCAGGCGCGCGATGTCGTACTTGGCGTACATCTCGTGCACGAACTGGCACAGGTCGCGCAAGCCCATGCGCTCGTAGCGCGGATGCTTCTGACAGAACTCCGGCATGATGCGCCACATGGGCTGGTTGCGGTCGTAGTCGTCCTTGAACTGCTGCAGCGCGGTCAGCAGCGTGTTCCAGCGGCCCTTGGTGATGCCGATGGTGAACATGATGAAGAAGCTGTACAGGCCGGTCTTCTCGACCACCACGCCGTGCTCGGCCAGGAACTTGGTCACGATGGAGGCCGGGATGCCGGTCTTGTCGAATTTGCCGTCCAGGTTCAGGCCGGGCGTGACGATGGTGGCCTTGATCGGGTCCAGCATGTTGAAGCCGTCGGCCAGCTGGCCGAAACCATGCCACTTGCTGCCGTTCTTGGTGCTGCGGCCGTCGCTGCGGATGATCCAGTCCTCGGCCGCGCCCACGCCCTCCTCGACCAGCTTGTCCGGGCCCCAGACCTTGAACCACCAGTCCTTGCCATATTCCTCGGCCACCTTGCGCATGGCACGGCGGAAGTTGAGCGATTCCATGATGCTCTCTTCGACCAGCGCGGTGCCGCCCGGCGGCTCCATCATGGCGGCGGCCACGTCGCAGCTCGCGATGATGCTGTACTGCGGGCTGGTGCTGGTGTGCATCAGGTAGGCCTCGTTGAAGAGGTGGTGGTCCAGCTTGGTGTGCTCCGAGTCCTGCACCAGCACATGGCTGGCCTGGCTGATGCCGGCCAGCAGCTTGTGGATGGACTGGGTGGCGTAGACCATGGAGTTCTTGGGGCGCGCACGCTTCTTGCCCATGGCGTGGTAGCGCCCGTAGAAGGGGTGGAAGGCCGCGTGCGGCAGCCAGGCCTCGTCGAAGTGGAGGTTGTCGACGTAGCCGTCGAGCAGGCCCTTGATGGTCTCGGTGTTGTAGAGCACGCCGTCGTAGGTGGACTGCGTCAGCGTCAGGATGCGCGGCTTGACCTTTTTGGCGTCCACGCCCTTGAGCAGCGGGTTCTTCTTGATCTTGGCCTGGATGGTGGCAGGCTCGAACTCGCTCTGAGGGATCGGACCGATGATGCCGAAGTGGTTGCGCGTGGGCTTGAGGAAGACGGGAATCGCGCCCGTCATGATGATGGCGTGCAGGATGGACTTGTGGCAGTTGCGGTCCACCACCACCACGTCGCCCGGCGCCACGGCGTGATGCCAGACCATCTTGTTCGAGGTGCTGGTGCCGTTGGTCACGAAATAGCAGTGGTCGGCGTTGAAGATGCGCGCGGCATTGCGCTCGCTCTCGCCGATGGCGCCGTCGTGGTCCAGCAGCTGGCCCAGCTCTTCCACGGCGTTGCACACGTCGGCGCGCAGCATGTTCTCGCCGAAGAACTGGTGGAACATCTGCCCGACCGGGCTCTTGAGGAAGGCGACGCCTCCCGAGTGGCCCGGGCAGTGCCAGGAGTAGGAGCCGTCCTCGGCGTAGTCCAGCAG
>JAYNNS010000408.1:0-2218 GCA_038112835.1 Curvibacter sp.
ATCGCGGGGACGGAGGCGGGTCGCTGGCCCATTTCCCGTGGCATGTGTTGCTTTGCCCACCACACGCTGTGGGGGTTTCCGGCCGTTATCGCTCATGCGGCTGCGTTGGGGCGTTGCTTGTGGAAGAATTTCTGGCGCCGGGGACCTACACTGGGTGACAGGCTGATATGATCTGCCCCAAAGACTAAAAATGTCATAAATGCGAAAAATTGCCAGCAATGATGAGTTGATGACAACCCGCCAGGCCGGCGAAGTGCTGGGCGTGGCGGTGCGCACGGTGCAACTCTGGGTGGAGTCGGGTGTGTTGCCGGCATGGCGGACCGCCGGCGGCCATCGCCGTATTTCCCGCGGCGCGGTCGAAAAGCTGCTGGCCGAACGCTCCCGCATCATTCAGACGTAGACCCAGGAAAGCGCGCCCGTCGCCGCTGGCGCATCGACCTTCAAGCTCCTGCTGGTGGAAGACGATCCGGATTTGCTGCGCCTCTTCACCCTGATGATCGAGGGCTGGGAACTGCCCCTGGATCTCAGCACGGCGACCAACGGCTTTGACGGTCTGGTCCGCATCGGTCAGATCCGGCCGGACATGGTGATCACCGATCTGAACATGCCGGGCATGGACGGTTTCCAGATGCTGCGCGCCCTCAAGAAGCCGGGCTCCGGCTACGACGACCTGGACATCGTGGTCGTCACGGCGCTGACGTCGGGCGATATCCGGGACCGCGGTGGCCTGCCGGCCGGGGCGCAGGTCTTTCACAAGCCCGTGCCCTTCGACCAGTTGCGTGAACTGGTGCAGTCGCGCTGCCAGGCCCGCCAGGGCAAGGCCCTGCCCGCCTGACGGGCGAGGGCAGCGTTGCGGAGGGGGGGGCGCCTCTTCCGGCCGGGACGGCCGGCGTAGGCCGGTTAGCGAGCCAGCAGGCGGTCGACGGTGTCGAGCAACTCGATCGGGCTGAAGGGCTTGACCAGGTAGGCGTCGCAGCCGGCGGACTGCCCGCGTTCGATGTCGGTGCGCTGGCCGCGCGCCGTCAGCAGGATGACCTTGGTGGTGTGGCGCAGCACCTCGTCGGCCTTGATCTTCTCGCAGACCTGGTAGCCGTCGAGCCCGCCGGGCATCATCACGTCCAGCAGGATCACGTCGGGCCGCAGATTGTGGGCTAGGCGCAGGGCATCGACGCCGTTGTCGGCCTCGTGCAGCTGGAAGTCGTCCGACTCCATGGTCATGAGGATCAGTTTGCGGATGTCCGGCTGGTCATCCACGATCAGTGCGTTGCGCTTCATGCGTTCTCCTTTTTGCGGCGCGACATCAGTTTGGCCAGGTCCTTGGCATAGCGCTGGGCCTGGCTGATGCCCAGATTTTCCTGCCCGCGCATGGGCGCTCCGGTGGGGAATTCCATCAGAACCTTGACCGTGTCGTCATCCAGGGTGCTCAGGCGCAGCTGGCCGCCGTGCAGGCCGACGATGCGCTGCACCAGCGGCAGGCCCAGCCGGGCCACAGTATCACTTCCGCTGGGCGCGGCAAAGGGGCGCAGCGTGTCCTGCGCGCCGACCTTGATCGGGCTGCTGCCCCGGTTGCGGATGCTCAGCAGCACATGCTCGCCTGAAAAGGTGAACCGGATCTCGACCGCCAGTTGCTGGCTGCTGTTGATTTCCTTGCGGGAATGGATCAGCGCATTCTCCAGGCATTCGTGGAAGGCGCGTGACAGCAGCTTGAGGCTGCCGTAGATCGGGGGCAGGGCCTGCGCGGGGGGGACGATGTCGAAGCGCACGCCCATGCGCTCGGCGCGCTCCTGCAGTTCGTCGCAGATCTGCTGCATCAGTTCCAGCGGCTCGATGCGATCGTTGATGCGCAGGATGTCGTCGCCAAACACCTCGATCAGGTCGGCCAGGCGTCCCAGGCGTTGCGCCAGGGCCCGGGCCGCCAGGTCCAGGCCGGCGTGTTCGCTGGCGGACGGGAGTGCCTGCAGCTGGCTCTGGAGCAGGTGGATGGGCGGGCCCAGTTCATCGCGCAGCAGCTCGATGATGTGCTGCAGCTTCATGGGGCCGGACGTGGCGCCGATGGCTTCGCCATGCTCGGCTTCGCCCGTGCCGACAAAGGCGATGTCCAGGCCGGCCGGGCCGGCCATGAAGCGCCCTTCCATCCTGTGGCCATCGGCCAGTTCGATCTTGGCGGTGTAGGGCAGCTTGAGCTTGCCCAGGGTGGCCGCGGTGACCAGACTCTTGA
>JAYNNS010000409.1:0-2211 GCA_038112835.1 Curvibacter sp.
CACATCGCCCTTGGTCACGCGGCCGTCCTTGCCCGTGCCCGGCACGGAGCCGGCGGCCAGGTTGTTATCGGCCATGAGCTTGGCGGCGGCCGGCATGGCCACGCCGGCCTTGGAGGCGGAGGTCGCCGCTGCGGCGGCAGGCGCTGCAGCGGGCGCGGCGGCAACCGGGGCCGCTGCGGAGGCCGGCGCGGCAGCAGCCTTGCCATCGGTGTCGATACGGGCGATGAGCTGGCCGGCCACCACGGTACCGCCGTCACCCACCACGATCTCGGCCAGCACGCCGGCCGCCGGGGCCGGCACTTCCAGCACGACCTTGTCGGTCTCGATATCGATCAGGATCTCGTCGGCAGCCACCAGCTCGCCGACCTTCTTCTTCCATTGCAGCATGGTGGCTTCTGCCACCGACTCGGACAGCTGCGGGACCTGGACTTCTACGATAGCCATTTGAATTCTTTCCGTTTCTTTGTTGCGCGTCGGAACCGGCGCCAGGGCCGGTCCCGTTCTGTTTCATCGAGCGGGTGAGGCCCCTTACTTGGTCAGCACGAAGCCCTTGAGCTTGGCGAAGGCGGCTTCCACCAGGGCCTTCTGCTGATCCTGGTGCAGGTGGGCGTAGCCCACGGCCGGCGAGGCCGAGGCGGCGCGACCGGCGTAACCGAGCTTCTGGCCATCCAGCATGTTTTCGTGGAGGTTGTGCTGGATGAAGAACCAGGCGCCCTGGTTCTGCGGCTCGTCCTGGCACCACACGATGTCGGTGGCGTTCGGGTACTTCTTGAGCTCGGCGCCGAAGGCCTTGTGCGGGAAGGGGTAGAGCTGCTCGACGCGGATGATGGCCGTGTCGTCCAGGCCCTTCTCCTCGCGCTTCTTGACCAGGTCGTAGTAGACCTTGCCCGAGCAGGCGATCACGCGCTTGACCTTGTCGGCCTTGATCTCCTTCTGCTCGCCCAGCACGGTCTGGAAGCCGCCCTTGGTGAACTCGGACAGCGGCGAGGTCGCGTCCTTGTTGCGCAGCAGGGACTTGGGCGTCATGATGATCAGCGGCTTGCGCAGGTGGCGCAGCATCTGGCGGCGCAGCACGTGGAAGATCTGGCTGGCCGTGGTCGGCTGCACGATCTGCATGTTCGTGTCGGCGGCCAGCTGCATGAAGCGCTCCAGGCGGGCCGAGCTGTGCTCGGGGCCCTGGCCCTCGTAGCCGTGCGGCAGCATCAGCGTGATGCCGTTGACGCGGCCCCACTTCACCTCGCCGGAGGCGATGAACTGGTCGATCACCACCTGGGCGCCATTGGCGAAGTCGCCGAACTGCGCTTCCCAGATCACCAGGGTGTTGGGATCGTTGGAGGCGTAGCCGTACTCGAAGGCCAGCACGGCCTCCTCGGACAGGATGGAGTCGATCACCGTGAAGGACGCCTGGCCCTCGCTGACGTTCTCCAGCGGCACATAGGTGCCCACGTCCCACTTCTCGCGGTTCTGGTCATGGATCACGGCGTGGCGGTGCGTGAAGGTGCCGCGGCCGCAGTCCTCGCCCGACAGGCGCACCGGGTAACCACTGGCCACCAGCGAGGCGAAGGCCATGTGCTCCCCCATGCCCCAGTCCACCGGGATCTCGCCGCGGCCCATGGCGGCGCGGTCGTCCAGCACCTTCTTCACGAGCTGGTGCGGGCTGACGTTGGCGGGGATGGTCGTGATCTTCTCGGCCAGACGCTTCCACTCGGTCAGCGGAATGGCCGTCTCGGCCGCGTCGGTCCACTTCTTGTTCAGGAAGGGCGACCAGTCCACGGCGAACTTGCTCTTGAAGTTGGTCAGCACCGGGTCCACCGTGTGCTTGCCCGCGTCCATGGCGGCGCGGTAGGTCTTGACCATCTCGTCCGGGCCGCTGCCCGCCAGCACGCCCTGGGTGACCAGCTTGTCCCCGTAGAGCTTGCGCGTGCCCGGGTGGGCGCCGATCTTCTTGTACATGAGCGGCTGGGTCAGGCTCGGGGTGTCCTGCTCGTTGTGGCCCAGCTTGCGGAAGCAGATGATGTCAACGACCACATCCTTGCGGAAGGCCATGCGGTATTCCAGAGCCAACTCGGTCGCGAACACCACGGCTTCCGGATCGTCGCCGTTCACGTGCAGCACCGGCGCCTCGATCATCTTGACGATGTCCGTGCAGTACAGCGTGGAGCGCAGGTCGCGCGGATCGGAGGTGGTGAAACCGATCTGGTTGTTGATGAT
>JAYNNS010000410.1:0-2169 GCA_038112835.1 Curvibacter sp.
GCGCTCCACCTCCGCGGTGAGCTGCTGCCAGTCCACCAGGCCGCGCGCCTGCTGCAGGCCGCAGGCCAGCAGGTCGCGGCAGAAATCGAGCACCTGGGCCGTGGACAGCTGGCGGCCCAGGAACTGCACCCCGGTCTCGTTGAGCTGGTGCGCCTCGTCGAAGATCACCGTGTGCACGCTGGGCAACAGCTCGGCCATGCCCGATTCGCGCACCGCCAGGTCGGCAAAGAAGAGGTGGTGGTTGACCACCACCACGTCGGCGGCCAGCGCCTCGCGCCGCGCGAGGTTGACATGGCAGTCGCGGTAGCGCGGACAGTTGCTGCCCAGGCAGTTGTCGCGCGTCGATGTGACCAGCGGGATCACCGGCGAGCGTTCGTCCAGTCCGGGCAGCTCGGCCAGGTCGCCGCTGCGCGTGCCCTGGGCCCAGCGCTCCACGCGCGCCAGCGCATAGGCCGCCTGGGCCGAGGCCGCGCCCGGATCGCGCCGCGCCAGCTCCAGGCGGTGCAGGCAGAGGTAGCTCGCGCGCCCCTTGAGCAGGGCCGTGCGCAGCGGCAGGCCCAGGGCCTGGGTCAGGCGCGGCAGGTCGCGCGCAAACAGCTGATCCTGCAGGGTCTTGGTGGCCGTGGACAGCAGCACGCGCTCGCCGCTGAGCAGGGCCGGCACCAGGTAGGCGTAAGTCTTGCCCACCCCGGTCCCCGCCTCCACCACCAGCACGCCGCGCCCGGCCATGGTGTCGGCCACGGCCAGGGCCATCTCGGTCTGGCCCGCGCGCGGGTGGAAGCTGTCGACGGTGCGCGCGAGCACGCCGTCGGACGCGAAGGCCGCGTGCACGGCGTCATGCAGGTTCATCGGGGCTGAGCTCGTGTTCGAGGTGGGCGATCTCGTCGCGCAGGACCAGGCGTCGCTTCTTGAGACGTCGCAGCATCAGCTCATCGACCTCGGCCGCATGGCCCAGGCGATCGATCATGGCATCGAGGTCCGCGTGCTCGATGCGCAGCTCGATCAGGCGACGCTGCGGTGAGTGGAGGTTGGAGTCCAAGAATCAGGCCCGTGGGAAAAATGGCTAAAGCGCAACGACTTCTCGTCCCCGCGGCGGGGGATCGACTGATAATACGACTTTCATTGCGGGGCGACGCCGTCGCGGACGCAGGGGACACCGCAGCAACAAGGCCATCTGATGAGCAAAGGCTACCGACTCACCGCCGCCACCGGCATCCACAAGGGCGATCGCGAATACCAGCAGGACCAGGTGGCCGTGTTCACGCACCCGCGCCATCTCGGCTGCATGCTGGCCGTGGTGGCCGATGGCATGGGCGGACGCAGCGGCGGGCGCAAGGCCTCCGATCAGGTCATGCTCACGGCCAAGCAGCTGTTCGAACGCTACGCACCCGAAACCGACGACGCCGCCGCCATGCTGAGCCAGCTGGTGCAGGAGGCCCATATCGTCATCAAGCTCACCGCCATCTCGGCCGAGCAGGAGCCGCACAGCACCGTCGCCGCCTTCCTGATCAACCCGGGGGGCGACTGCCACTGGATCCACGCCGGTGATTCGCGCATCTACCACTTCCACGCCAACCGCCTGGTGCGGCGCACGCTGGACCACTCCTACGTCCAGACCCTGGTCAACCGCGGCGAGCTGACCGAGGAGGAAGCCGCGGTGCACCCGCAGTCCAACATCCTGATGGGCTGCCTGGGCACCGAGAACGACCCGCCGCAGGAAACCTTTTTCATCCCCCAGCTCAAGCCGGGTGACACGCTCATGGCCTGCAGCGACGGGGTCTGGCACTACTTCAGCAACGACGAGCTGGGCTCGGTGCTCTCCAGCCTGTCGGCGCGCGAGGCCTCCGAGTTCCTGATCGAGAAGGCGCGTGTGCGCGCCAGCGGCGGCGGCGACAACCTCTCGCTGGTCATCGTCAAGCTCGAAGCCCTGAACGAGAGGCGCTGAGGCGAAGCACCGGCCTCCGGTGCCTCAGGGCGGCACCGGCAGCGGCTGGCTGTTGCGCGGTCCCTGCTGGGATTGCTGCCGCTCGTACTCCTGGCGGCGCTGCTCGGCACGGCGCTGCCGCTCCTCGTAGGCCTTCTGCTGTTCGGCGCGCCGCGCCGCAGCGGCGGCGGCATCACGGCTGGTCGAGGGTGCCACCGGCGTCGCCCCGGTCGCCGGCGCGGGGG
>JAYNNS010000411.1:0-230 GCA_038112835.1 Curvibacter sp.
CCGTACTGGGGCTTTAGCGTGATACGAAATGTTTCCGAGTGTTCCCTTAAGGGAAAACGCCTAAATTTTCCATAATGTGGTAAATGAGGGCCTATAATCGCCCCCCAACAAGTTGCTGTGTCCGCAGCCTTGTCGGCCGGGTGTGGTCTCCCGCACGGGTCTTTCCGGACAGGTTCAACGTTTTTGAAGTCATACCCTACATGAACAAGTCTCTCGTTCTGGCTGCCGTG
>JAYNNS010000411.1:329-986 GCA_038112835.1 Curvibacter sp.
CCCGGCCGCTGCGCCTGCTGCTGCCGAGCCGGCCAAGCAGTAAGCTGATCGCACCAGCAAAAAAGCCACCGCATGCGGTGGCTTTTTTTCGTCCTGCGCGCGGCGCAGGGGCCCAGCGGGCTCAGCGCAGGTCGTCGGCAATCACCTTGAGGATGCGCTGCGCTGCGTCCGAGCTCTCGGGCGCGCCATCGGCATTGAGCACGGCCACGGTGCTGGTCTCGCCTTCGGCGCGCACGGTGATGCGGTACTTCTGCGGCGTCTTGTCCCGGGGCGTTCCGCTGAAGAGGCGGCTGAAGAAGCCGGGCTCCTCCTCGCCGGGTGCACGCGGCTCCACATAGCGCACGTAGTAGAGGCCCTGGCTGCGATCGCGGTCCTCGACCGTGAAGCCGGTGCGGTCCAGGGTCAGGCCGACACGGCGCCAGGCGCGATCAAAGCCTTCGTTCACCAGCACCACGGGCCGGCCCTCGCGCTGCTCCACCCGTGCGGTCGGGCGCGGCGCCACGGTGGCCACCTGCTGCCCGGCCTGCTGGGGGCTGGCGCCGAGCTTGAGCATGAGGCGGCGCAGCATCTCGACCTCCATCTCGGTGTCGGTCGCGCGCGGTTGCCAGGTGGTCTTGGTCGGAGTATCCGGGCGGACCACTTCCTCCAGGCCACGGT
>JAYNNS010000411.1:996-2158 GCA_038112835.1 Curvibacter sp.
GTGGCTGATGTAAATCTCGGTGCCACCGCCGGCATGGCGCTCCAGCCGGGTGCGGTACTTGTCCAGCATGCCGGTGGAGAACAGGATGTCGAGCACGCCCCCGAGTGTGCGGCGGATGAAGTCCTGCGGCAGCTTGGCACGGTTCTGGGCCCAGTCGGTCTCCATGATGCCCAGCTGGGGGTCTTCCATGACCAGGGGCAGGCCGATTTGCTGCCAGAAGGCCTTGAGCTCGGGCCAGAGTTTCTCGGGTGGTTGGTCCACCACGAGCCAGCGCTGCGCACCCTGGCCCTCGAGACGCAGTCCCGGGAAGGCCGAGGCCACGGTATTGCCCGGCGCCTGGCTGGCATTCTGGTAGCCCGTGGCGCTGACGGTGGCGCCCGGCATGGTGTAGCGCGTGTCGTGCGGCAGCTGGGTCAGGTCGGGCGGGATGGCCAGCGGCGGCGCCTTGGCGGCACCCTTGTAGTCCACCTTGTCGGTTTCCAGGACCGTACAGGCGGCCAACGCCAGGGTCAGGCCCAGCAGGACCAGTTTCGATGCGGATTTCAACGGGGGGGTCCTCTTCACAGCACGCCGGCCGCGCGCAGCGCAGCTTCGACCGTCGGCTGATGGGCCGGGGTCAGCGGCGTCATGGGCAGGCGCAGTGCACCGCCACAGCGGCCCATGCGTTGCATGGCCCACTTGACGGGAATGGGGTTGGGCTCGATGAAGAGCTGCTTGTGCAGCGGCATGAGCCTGAACTGGATCTCCATGGCGCGCTTCACGTCGCCGGCGGTCGCGGCCACGCAGAGTTCGTGCATGGCACGCGGTGCGACGTTGGCCGTGACGCTGATGTTGCCGTGGCCGCCGCAAAGCATGAGTGCCACGGCGGTCGGGTCGTCGCCCGAGTAGATGGCAAAACCCTTGGGAGCTTCGCGGATCAGCCACTGCGCACGTTCGATATTGCCTGTGGCTTCCTTGATGCCGACGATGCCCGGCACCTGGGCCAGGCGCAGCACGGTGTCGTGTGCCATATCGGCCACGGTGCGGCCGGGCACGTTGTAGAGCACCATGGGCAACTCGCCCACGGCTTCGGCTATTGATCGGAAGTGCAGGTACTGGCCTTCCTGCGTGGGCTTGTTGTAGTAGGGCACGACCTGCAGCTGGCAGTCGGCGCCGACCTTCT
>JAYNNS010000412.1:0-2108 GCA_038112835.1 Curvibacter sp.
CCTTTTCAGTGTGTCTTCACTCCCTCTCCCGCATGCGGGAGAGGGTTGGGGTGAGGGCCTCGGCGGTCTGCCTGATCCGCTCCATCACCGCATCGGCTTCTTGCAGCACCTCGTTGTCCCAGAACCTCAAGGTCTGAAACCCCATGTCTGCCATTTCTTCTTTTCGTATTGTGTCGTCGTCAACAACCGTCGATTCCGCGTGCTGCCCACCGTCAAGCTCGATGACCAAGCCAATTTCGATGCAAGCGAAATCGGCAAAGTAGCGCCCCAAAGGGTGTTGCCGCCTGAACTTCAGACCAAGCAACTGACGGTTTCGCAATCTGGACCACAACAAGGCCTCCGCGTCGGTCTGGCCTTTGCGCAAGGCCTTTGCCCTCACCCTAGCCCTCTCCCGCGTGCGGGAGAGGGAAACCAGGTCATCGGCGGGGCTCATGCGCAGATCAGATATCAGTTGCGCACGGGTTTGCCGGTGTTCAGCATGCCCATGATCCGTTCCTGCGTCTTGGGGTGCACGATGAGCGAGCAGAAGGCCTTGCGCTCCAGGGCCATCAGGTATTCCTCGGTCACCAGCGAGCCGGCGTCGACGTCACCACCGCAGACCACCTCGGCGATCAGGGTGGCGATGTGGAAGTCGTGCTTGCTGATGAAGCCGCCGTCGCGCATATTGACCAGCTGGGCCTTGATGGTGGCCAGGCCATTGCGGCCCGCCACCGGGAACAGGCGCTTGTGCGGGGCACGCCAGCCGCCCTGGTACATGGCACGGGCCTCGTTGAGCGCCACGTAGAGCAGCTCGTCCTTGTTGGGGACGATGATGTCGCTGTCCAGCAGGTAGCCCAGCTTGCGCGATTCCAGCGCGCTGGTGCCCACCTTGGCCATGGCGGCGGCGGTGAAGCCTTCGGTCAGGAAGGGCAGGATGTCCTTGCCGGTGGACGTGGCCATGTTCTCGGCCGCGCGGCGCGCGATATAGGTCAGCCCGCCGGCGCCGGGCACCAGACCCACGCCAACCTCGACCAGGCCGATATAGCTTTCCATCGCCACCACGCGGCGTGCGGCGTGAACGGCCAGCTCGCAGCCGCCGCCCAGGGCCATGCCGCGCACGGCGGCCACCACGGGCACGCCGGCATAGCGCAGGCGCAGCATCATCTGCTGCATCTCGTGCTCGGCACCTTCGATGGCGCCCACGCCCGCGACCATGAAGGCCGGCAGGGTGGCCTGCAGGTCGGCGCCCACGCTGAAGGGCTCGTCACCGGACCAGATCACCAGGCCCTGGTAATCGGCCTCGGCCAGCTCGACCGCACGCACCAGGCCCTCGACGACGCCCGGGCCGATCGCGTGCATCTTGCTCTTGATGCTGGCGATCAGCACGCTGCCCGTGACGGCCTCGCGGTTCTCGTCCAGGGTCCAGATGCGGATGGCCTCGTCCTCGTGCAGGGTCTTGCCGGCTGTCTTGTAGTCGGCCGAGCCGTCGCCACGCAGGCTTTCACGGAAGTACTGGATGCCGTAGACCGGCAGATTGCTGCGCGGCTGGAACTTGCCGGTCGTCGGGTTGAAGGAGCCTTCGGGCGTGTGCACGCCGCCGGCCCGGGCCACGGGGCCCTCGAACACCCACTGGGGCAGCGGTGCCTTGGAGAGCGCCTTGCCGGCATCGATGTCCTCCTGGATCATCTGGGCCACTTCGAGCCAGCCGGCTTCCTGCCAGAGCTCGAAGGGGCCCTGCTTCATGCCGAAGCCCCAGCGCATGGCCAGGTCCACGTCGGCTGCGGTATCGGCGATGGTGGCCAGGTGCACGGCGGCGTAGTGGAAGCTGTTGCGCAGGATGGCCCAGAGGAAGCGGCCCTGCGCGCCTTCGGCGTTGCGCAGCAGTTTCAGGCGTTCACCGGCCGGCTTCTTGAGCATGCGCTCGTAGACCGCATCGGACTTCTGGCCACCGGGCACGTAGTCCTTGGCCTCGAGATCGAAGCGCAGGATGTCGCGACCGACCTTCTTGTAGAAACCGGCCTTGCTTTTCTGACCCAGGTGGCCCATCTCGATCAGGGTCTTGAGCACCTTGGGTGTGCCGAAGCTGGCGTAGAAGGGATCGCTCTTCTCGTCCAGGGTGTCCTGCAGGG
>JAYNNS010000413.1:0-2099 GCA_038112835.1 Curvibacter sp.
GATGAGGGCATTGTGTTTTGGGCGCTTACCCTTGTCTTACAAGCGTCGTGTAAATGCCGACACCTGGGGGCAAACCCCAGTCAGGGTTTTCCCGGGGCAAGAAACAACGAGGCCATGCCTGTCGGCATAGCCTCGTCTTTCATCCGGCGCAGCGGATCGGGATCAGTTCGCCAGCTTCTGCCAGGTCTCGACCACCGAATCCGGGTTGAGCGAGAGCGAGGTGATGCCCTTCTCGACCAGCCACTTGGCGAAATCCGGGTGGTCGCTGGGGCCCTGGCCGCAGATGCCGACGTACTTGTTCTGCTTGCGGCAGGCCGTGATGGCGCGCTCGACCATGGCTTCCACAGCCGGATCGCGCTCGTCGAAGTCGGCCGCCAGCAGCTCCATGCCGGAATCGCGGTCCAGGCCCAGGGTGAGCTGGGTCAGGTCGTTGGAGCCGATGGAGAAGCCGTCGAAGTATTCGAGGAACTGGTCGGCGAGGATGGCGTTGCTCGGCACCTCGCACATCATCACGATCTTGAGGCCATTCTCGCCACGCTTGAGTCCGTGCTTGGCCAGCAGGTCGATGACCTTCTTCGCCTGACCCAGGGTCCGCACGAAGGGCACCATGAGCTCGACGTTGGTCAGGCCCATCTCGTCGCGCACACGCTTCATGGCCTCGCACTCCATGGCGAAGGCACCGGCGAAGTCGGCCGAGAGGTAGCGCGCCGCACCGCGGAAGCCCAGCATGGGGTTCTCCTCCTCGGGCTCGTAGCGGCTGCCGCCGATGAGTTTGCGGTACTCGTTGGACTTGAAGTCGGACAGGCGAACGATGACCGGCTTGGGCCAGAAGGCGGCAGCGATGGTGGCCACGCCCTCGGCCACCTTGTCCACGTAGAAGGCCCGCGGCGAGGCGTGGCCGCGCGCCACGGACTCGACGGCCTTCTTCAGGTCGGCGTCGATGTTCGGATATTCCAGGATGGCCTTGGGGTGCACGCCGATGTTGTTGTTGATGATGAACTCCAGGCGCGCCAGGCCCACGCCGGCGTTGGGCAGCTGGGCGAAGTCGAAGGCCAGCTGCGGGTTGCCGATGTTCATGGTGATCTTGACGTCGATGTCGGGCATGGCACCGCGCTGCACCTCGGTCACTTCCATCTCGAGCAGGCCGTCGTAGATGCGGCCGGTATCGCCCTCGGCGCAGCTCACGGTCACCAGGGTGCCGTCCTTGAGCGTCTCGGTGGCATCGCCACAGCCGACCACGGCCGGGATGCCCAGTTCACGCGCGATGATGGCCGCATGGCAGGTGCGGCCGCCGCGGTTGGTGACGATGGCACTGGCACGCTTCATGACCGGCTCCCAGTTCGGGTCCGTCATGTCGGTGACCAGCACGTCGCCCGGCTGGACCTTGTCCATCTCGCTGACGTTGTGCACCAGGCGCACGGGACCGGTGCCGATCTTCTGGCCGATGGCGCGGCCCTCGGCCAGCACGGCGCTCTGGCCCTTGAGCTTGTAGCGCTGCTCGGCGGTGCCAGTGGCCTGGCTCTTCACGGTCTCGGGACGGGCCTGCAGGATGTAGAGCTGGCCGTCGCTGCCGTCCTTGCCCCACTCGATGTCCATGGGACGGCCGTAGTGCTTCTCGATCACCAGGGCGTAGCGGGCCAGCTGCTCGACCTCGGCATCGGTCAGCGAGTAGCGGTTGCGCTGTTCGGTGGGGACATCGATGGTCTTGACCAACTTGCCGCCGGCCTTCTTCTCCTCCGGCGTGGAGAAGACCATCTGGATCAGCTTGGAGCCCAGGTTGCGCCGCACCACGGCCTTCTTGCCGGCCTGCAGCATGGGCTTGTGCACATAGAACTCGTCCGGGTTCACGGCGCCCTGCACCACCGTCTCGCCCAGGCCGTAGCTGGAGGTGATGAAGACCACGTCCTCGAAGCCGGACTCGGTGTCGATGGTGAACATCACGCCGGCCGCGCCCAGGTCGGAACGCACCATGCGCTGCACGCCAGCGGACAGGGCCACGTCGGCGTGGGCGAAGCCCTTGTGCACGCGGTAGCTGATGGCGCGGTCGTTGTAGAGGGACGCGAAGACCTCCTTCATCTTGTGCAGCACCTCCTCGATGC
>JAYNNS010000414.1:0-2053 GCA_038112835.1 Curvibacter sp.
GTTGCGGACATGCAGCCATGATGCGCCCGCCGCGCCGGATTTGCCGGGGCGGCCAAGCAGTCGACTGCCGCCGTGGGTTATTCGCCGCAAGGCTGCGGGCCCAGGTGACGGGCCACGGCCTGCACGCGGGCGGCGTGGATCAGCGCACCCACCTGCTTGCCGCTGTGGCCCTGGGCCAGGGCGTGCTCGGCGATCTCGTGGGTGGGCTGGGCCAGCACGGCGGCCAGCACGCCCTGCAGGCGGGCGGCCTGGGGATAGGGCTCGTTTTCCAGGCCCAGGCGACCGCGGGCGTCGCATTCGCAGGCCAGCAGCACCTCGGCGAAACGCTGCGGCTTGCGGATGGCGTCGCAGCGCTCGAGCAGGCGCAGCAGGGCGGCCGGCCCCAGCGTGCCGCTGCGATGGATGTTGCCGTGCTCGCGCGCCACCACCTCGGCCAGTTCGCGGCAGTCCACCGGCGCGCGCAGGCGCTCGGAAAAGTGCTTGAGCAGGCGCACGCTGCGCTCCTCGTGGCCGATATGGCGCGGCAGCACGTCCGCCGGTGTTGTGCCCTTGCCCAGGTCGTGGCCCAGGCAGGCGTAGCGCACGGTCAGCGGCGCCTTGAGCTGCGCGGCCATGTCCAGCACCATCATCAGGTGCACGCCGGTGTCGACCTCGGGGTGGTACTCGGGGCGCTGCGGCACGCCCCAGAGGCGATCCACCTCGGGCAGCAGGCGCTGGAGCGCGCCGCAGGCGCGCAGCACGTCGAACATGCGCGAAGGCTTTTCTTCCATGAGGCCGCGGCTCAGCTCCTGCCAGACACGTTCGGCCACGAGGTGGTCCACCTCGCCGTCCTCGACCATGTGGCGCATCAGCGTCAGGGTTTCCGGTGCGACCGTGAAGTCGGTGAAGCGGGCCGAGAGCCGGGCCACGCGCAGGATGCGCACCGGGTCCTCGCGGAAGGCAGGGGTGACGTGGCGGAAGATCTTCTGCTCGATGTCGCGCCGGCCCTGGTAGGGGTCGACCAGCTGCACGGGGTCGAAGGAACCGTCAGGCCGGCAATGTTCCCGCGGCACGGCGATGGCGTTGAGGGTGAGGTCGCGCCGCGCCAGGTCTTCTTCCAGCGTCACGTCGGGCGAGGTGTGGATGGCGAAGCCCTTGTAGCCACGGGCGGTCTTGCGCTCGGTGCGCGCCAGCGCATGCTCCTCCTTGCTGTGCGGGTGCAGGAAGACCGGAAAGTCCTTGCCCACGGGTACGTAGCCCTGGGCCACCATCTGCTCCGGGGTGGCGCCGACCACGACCCAGTCGTGGTCCTGGACCGGCAAGCCGAGCAGGGCGTCGCGCACCGCGCCGCCCACCATGTAGATCTGCATGGGGACAGTCTAGCGCCTGCCTCAGCGTTTCAGCCGGTAGGGCTCCTCGAAGGCGCAGAAATCCTGCTCGGCCAGTGCGTCGCGGACCCAGGCCGCCACGCCGGGCAGCGCGGCCACCCGTTCCACATAGGTGGCGATGACCGGCGGCACCGGGAGGTGGTAGGTCCTGAAGCGCAGGCAGACCGGGGCGAAATAGGCGTCGGCGATGGTGAAGCGGCCGAAGAGCAGGGGACCGCCGTGCTGGTCCAGCAGCTCGCTCCACATGGCCACCAGGCGCGCCACGTCGGCGCGCACGGCTGGCTGGTCGCGCCAGATCAGGGCACCGATCTCGGGCAGCGAGGCTTCGATGTTCTGCGTGCAGTGCTGGCGCAGGGCGCCAAAGCCCGCGTGCATCTCGGCGCAGACGCTGCGTGCGCGGGCCCGCGCCGTCTTGTCCGTTGGCCAGAGCTGTTTCTCGGGAAATTGCTCGGCCAGGTACTCGGCGATCGCCAGCGTGTCCCAGATGACGAGGTCGCCATCGCTCAGCACCGGCACCTTGCCCGTGGGGTTCAGGCTGGCCAGGGCCTGCTTGAACTGCGAGCCGGCCGCGAAGGAGTCGAAGCGCACCAGTACCTCCTCGAAGGGGATGCCGGCCTGACGCATCAGCACCCAGGGCCGCATGGACCAGGAGGAATAGTTCTTGTTGCCGATGGTGAGTCTGAGCA
>JAYNNS010000415.1:0-1364 GCA_038112835.1 Curvibacter sp.
CGCAGCGGCTTTTTTGTGCCCTGTCGCAGCGAACGGGCCGGGGGCAGGGCTCAGATCGCCTTGGCGGCGCGCAGCTCGTCGAGCTGGTTCTTGCTGTAGCCCATCTGCAGCAGCACCTCCTCGGTGTGCTCGCCCAGCAGGGGGGAGCGGGTCACCTCGGTGGGGCTGTCCGAGAGCTTGATGGGGTTGCCCACGCTCAGGTACTTGCCGCGCACGGGGTGGTCGACTTCCACGATGGTGCCGGTCTCGCGCAGCGAGGGGTCCTCGGCGATCTCCTTCATGGAGAGGATGGGGCCGCAGGGGATGTCGTACTGGTTGAGGATGTCCATGGCCTCGAACTTGGTCTTGGTCTTGGTCCACTCCTCGATGCGCGCGAAGATCATCTTCTGGTGCGGCAGGCGGGCCTGCGGCGTGGCGAAGTGCGGGTTGGTGATCCAGTCTTCCTCGCCGATCACCTTGCAGATCGCCGGCCAGGCGTTGGACTGGGTGATGAAGTAGATGTAGGCATTGGGATCCTTCTGCCAGCCCTTGCACTTGAGCACGGCGCCCGGCTGGCCGCCGCCCGAGGCGTTGCCGGCGCGCGGCACGGCCTCGCCGAACTCGATCTCGGGGTACTGGGGGTATTCCTTGAGCGCGCCGGTGCGTTCCAGGCGCTGCTGGTCGCGCAGTTTGACGCGGCACAGGTTGAGCACGGCGTCCTGCATGGCGGCCAGCACCTTCTGGCCGCGGCCGGTCTTCTCGCGCTGGAACAGGGCGGTGACGATGCCCAGGGCTAGGTGCAGGCCGGTGCCGCTGTCGCCGATCTGTGCGCCGGTCACCATGGGCATGCCGTCTGGATCGCCGGTGGTGGAGGCGGCGCCGCCGGTGCACTGGGCGACGTTCTCGTAGACCTTGCAGTCGACGTAGGGGCCAGGGCCGAAGCCCTTGACCGAGGCCAGGATGATGCGCGGGTTGATCTCCTGGATCTTCTCCCAGGGAAAGCCCATGCGGTCCAGGGCGCCGGGGGCGAAGTTCTCCACCATGACGTCGCACTGCTGGATCAGCTTGACCAGCACTTCCTTGCCCTTGGGGTTCTTGGTGTCCAGGGTGATGGAGCGCTTGTTGTGGTTCAGCATGGTGAAGTACAGGCTGTCGGCGCCGTCGATGTCACGCAGCTGCGCGCGCGTGGCATCGCCTTCGCCGGCCTTTTCCACCTTGATCACGTCCGCGCCGAACCACGCCAGCAGCTGGGTGCAGGTGGGGCCTGACTGCACGTGGGTGAAGTCGAGGATGCGGACTCCTTCGAGTGCCTTGGTCATGAGTGAACTCCTGTGATGCTAAATAATAAGAAATTCTTATGAGTCGACCGGTCGGGTCTTCTATAT
>JAYNNS010000415.1:1374-2031 GCA_038112835.1 Curvibacter sp.
GAGCATTATAGGGGCTTCACACGCCTGAAAGCATCGTCGTTTTTTATGCGCTGCGCGATGCCTGCTGATACGTGACACGATAGGCATGCTGAATGACTTATGCAAGTGTCGTGTAAGAGCGGTCAGGGGCAAAAAAAACGGCGCCCGGAGGCGCCGTTTCATCAGCCGGATCACCAGGGATCAGACCGCCTTGTTGCTGTGCATGGCGGCGATCTGGTCCTTGCTGTAGCCCAGCTCGGCGAGCACCTCATCGGTGTGCTGGCCCAGCAGCGGCGAAGCGGTGATCTCCGGCTTCATGTCGGAGAACTTGATCGGGCTGCCGACCGTGTAGTAGCTGCCGCGCACGGGGTGCGGCACTTCCACGATGGAGCCGCTCTTGCGCAGGGACTCGTCAACCAGCAGTTCCTTCATGGACAGCACCGGGGCGCACGGGATGTCGTGCTTGCGGAAGATGTCCACGGCTTCGAACTTGGTCTTGTCCTTGATGAAGTCCTCGATGGTGGCGAAGATCTCCTCGATGTGCGGCTGGCGGGCCTTGGCGGTGGTGTAGGCCGGGTCGGTCTTCCACTCGGGCTTGCCCAGCGCGTCGCAGATCGGCTCCCAGGCGTGACCCTGGATGGTGAAGTAGATGTAGGCGTTGGGATCGGTCTCCCAGCC
>JAYNNS010000416.1:0-2028 GCA_038112835.1 Curvibacter sp.
CACGCCGGCCTCGCGCGTGTAGTAGCGCACGATGTCGCGCAAAGCGTCCTCGGCGACCAGCAGTTCCTCGTCCTTGACGCCGTTGTTCTTGAGCTGCTTGGGGAGCAGGTAGCGCTGGGCGATGTTGACCTTCTCGTCCTCGGTGTAGCCCGAGAGGCGGATGACTTCCATGCGGTCCAGCAGCGCCGGCGGGATGTTCATGGAGTTGGAAGTTGCCACGAACATCACATCGCTGAGGTCGAAATCGACCTCCACGTAGTGGTCGCCGAACTTGTTGTTCTGCTCGGGGTCCAGCACCTCCAGCAGCGCACTGGACGGGTCGCCACGGAAATCCGTGCCCAGTTTGTCGATCTCGTCGAGCAGGAAGAGCGGGTTGCGCGTGCCGGCCTTGGTCAGGCTCTGCAGCACCTTGCCCGGCATGGCGCCGATGTAGGTGCGGCGATGGCCACGGATCTCGGCTTCGTCGCGCATGCCCCCCAGGGCCATGCGTACGTATTTGCGTCCGGTGGCCTTGGCGATCGACTGGCCCAGCGAGGTCTTGCCGACGCCCGGCGGGCCCACGAGGCAGAGGATGGGGGCCTTGACCTTGTCCACGCGCTGCTGCACCGCGAGGTATTCGAGGATGCGGTCCTTGACCTTCTCCAGGCCGAAATGGTCTTCGTTCAGCACCTCCTCGGCATTGGCCAGGTCGTGCTTGATCTTGGTCTTCTTGCTCCAGGGCAGGCCGACCAGGGTGTCGATGTAATTGCGCACCACGGTGGCCTCGGCCGACATGGGCGACATGAGCTTGAGCTTCTTGAGCTCGTTCTCGGCCTTCTTGCGCGCCTCGGCCGGCATGCGCGCGGCCTTGATCTTCTTCTCGATCTCCTCGATATCGGCGCCGTCCTCGCCCTCGCCCAGCTCCTTCTGGATGGCCTTGACCTGCTCGTTGAGGTAGAAGTCGCGCTGGTTCTTCTCCATCTGGCGCTTGACGCGGCCACGGATGCGCTTGTCGACGTTGAGGATATCGACCTCGCGCTCGATCTGCTCGAACAGGTTCTCCAGCCGCTCCTTGACTTCCGACAGGCTCAGCACGGCCTGCTTGTTCTCGAGCTTGAGCGGCAGGTGGGCGGCGATGGTGTCGGCCAGGCGGCCAGGATCATCGATGCTGGCGATCGAGGTCAGGATCTCGGGCGGAATCTTCTTGTTGAGCTTGACGTACTGGTCGAACTGCTGCATCACGGCGCGACGCAGGGCCTCGATCTCGCTGCTCAGACGGGGGTCGGCGGCCTCGGGGGCCGTCACCGGCAGCACGGTGGCCGTGAAATGCGACTCGCCTTCCTCGATCTTGTTCACCAGGGCGCGCTGCTGGCCCTCGACCAGCACCTTGACCGTGCCATCGGGCAGCTTGAGCATCTGCAGGATGGTGGAGACACAGCCGACCTCGAACATGTCGGAGACCTGCGGCTCGTCCTTGGCAGCGGCCTTCTGCGCCACCAGCATGATGCGGCGCTCGGCCTCCATCGCGGCTTCCAGCGCCTTGATGCTCTTGGGCCGCCCGACGAAGAGCGGAATCACCATGTGCGGGAAGATCACGACGTCGCGCAGCGGCAGCAGCGGCAGGTCGATGGGATCGGAAGGCAGGGGGGTGTGACCGGACATGGTGGAACCTTTGTGTGGTCTGCTGAATATGGATGGAGATGAAAGATTTTCAACCCGACTTGGATCATAAGTCGGGCTGTGTATTCAAATCCATGAAGTTGGGACAGGAAAACCGGCTGCTTCAGGCCTTCTTGGCGGTCTCTCGATAGACCAGCAGAGGTGGTTTGTTTTCTTCTATGGTGGACTCGTCCACCACCACCTTCTCCACATTGCTCGTGGTCGGCAGATCGAACATGGTATCGATCAGGGCCTGCTCCAGGATGGAACGCAGGCCACGTGCGCCGGTCTTGCGCGCCAGGGCCTTGCGGGCGATGGCCTTGAGCGCGGCCGGGCGGATTTCCAGGTCAGCGCCTTCCATGCCGAAGAGCTTGGCGTATTGCTTGACCA
>JAYNNS010000417.1:0-1005 GCA_038112835.1 Curvibacter sp.
TGGCGCGCACCGGCATGGCCGCAGCGTCACCCAATGCGCAGATCGTGCGGCCCTGGATGTTCTCGGCCACGTTGTCCAGCAGGTCCAGGTCGCCCGCACGGCCCTGGCCGTTCTTGATGCGGTCGACCACGCGCGAGAGCCAGCCCGTGCCCTCGCGGCAGGGCGTGCACTGGCCGCAGGACTCGTGCATGTAGAAGTAGGACAGGCGCTGCAGCGACTCGACCATGCAGCGCGAGTCGTCCATCACGATGACGGCACCCGAGCCCAGCATGGAGCCGGCCTTGGCGATGGAGTCGTAGTCCATCGTGCATTCCATCATGATGTTGGCCGGCAGCACCGGAGCCGAGGAGCCACCGGGGATCACGGCCTTGAGCTGACGGCCCTTGCGCACGCCGCCCGCGAGTTCGAGCAGCTTGGCGAAAGGCGTGCCCATGGGCACTTCGTAGTTGCCAGGCTTCTCGACGTCCCCGCTGACCGAGAAGATCTTGGTGCCGCCGTTGTTGGGCTTGCCGCACTCGAGGTAGGCCTGGCCACCGTGGCGGATGATCCAGGGCACGGCCGCGAAGGTCTCGGTGTTGTTGATGGTGGTGGGCTTGCCGTAGAGGCCGAAACTGGCCGGGAACGGCGGCTTGAAGCGCGGCTGGCCCTTCTTGCCCTCGAGCGATTCGAGCAGCGCGGTCTCTTCACCGCAGATGTAGGCGCCGAAGCCGTGGTGGCCATGCAGCTGGAAGCTGAAATTGCTGCCGGCGATGACGATTTTGAGACGTTGGTCGCAGCGGCAACGGCCGCGAATTTGATAGCAACGTTGGGAGATCCTGATTCAAATCTCACGCTTTTTGCTCCGACTGACGCCGCTTTCGAGGCGATGGGCGCGCCAGCGGTTCAGTACCTGTTGGACAACCCAGGTAAGCTTGAGAGCACCTTGCTATACCACGTAGCCGGCGCTGAGTTGAGTTCGGTCGACGCAATAGCTGCTACGGGAGCTGGAATCACTATGGCTAATGG
>JAYNNS010000417.1:1015-2025 GCA_038112835.1 Curvibacter sp.
CAGATACCCTGCTTGCCGGGCCTCTTCGAGGGCCGCTTCAAAACGTTCGTAGGCTTGGAAGATCTCGCCGTGGATGTAGTTGTAGCCCACCGTGATGCCCATGGCATAGGCCGCGATGGCCATGCCCTCGATCACGATGTGCGGGTTGTACATGAGGATGTCGCGGTCCTTGCAGGTACCGGGCTCGCCCTCGTCCGAGTTGCAGACCAGGTACTTCTGGCCCGGGAACTGGCGCGGCATGAAGCTCCACTTCAGGCCGGTGGGGAAGCCGGCACCGCCGCGGCCGCGCAGGGCGGATTCCTTGACGATGGCGATCACCTGGTCGGGCGTCAGGCCCGCGACAGACGAGTCGCCTTGCGGCTCCGCGCCATCCTTGCCCAGGATCTTGCGCAGGGCCTGGTAGCCGCCGCGCGCCTCATAGTCCTTGAGGCGCCAGTTGCTGCCGTTGAGGCCGGCATAGATCTGGGGATTGATGTGGCGGTCGTGGAAGCAGGTCTGCACGCCGGTGGCGGCGAACTGGGCGAGGATCTGTTCGGCCTTCATCACTTGCCCTCCGCGGCGCGCAGGCCGTCGACCAGCTGGTCGAGCTTGTCGTTGCTCATGAAGCTGCACATGGTGCGGTCGTTGACCAGCAGCACGGGCGAATCGGCGCAGGCACCCAGGCACTCGCTCTGCTGCAGCGTGAACAGGCCGTCGGCCGTGGTCTCGCCCATGGCGATGCCCAGCTTGTGCGCCAGGTGCTGCAGGGCCTTCTGGCCATCGCGCAGCTGGCACGGCAGGTTGGTGCAGACGTTGAGCTTGTACTTGCCCACCGGCCGCTGGTTGTACATGTTGTAGAAGGTCGTGACCTCGTGCACGGCCATGGCCGGCATGCCCAGGTAGGCGGCGATCTCGGCCTCGCTGTCGGTGCTGACGTAGCCCTGCTCCTGCTGCACGATGGACAGGCAGGCCATGACGGCCGACTGTTTCTGCTCAGGCGGGTATTTCGCGACTTCCTTGGCGAAGCGCGC
>JAYNNS010000418.1:0-2003 GCA_038112835.1 Curvibacter sp.
GACAGGCTCAGGGGAGCAAAAAGGTTGGAAAGCTGGACGAATGCTCTGCCAAGGGGCTCAGCGGCAGGAAACCCTCTATTTTCCACGACTTTTACCGGGGCACTTTGACGCAGGCCATCTTGATACAGGTGCCGTCAGCGCTCGAATAGCGTGGACCTGCGAAGCAAACGCAGGCCCCAGGCGCCGATCCATCACCAGACTGGGGACGTGGCGGCGTTTAGGAGAGTGGCTCGGGAGGCGCTGCGGCAGCCTCTTCGGCGCACAGGCCCCATTGGTCCCAGTCCTCGCCAAACAGCTCTGAAGGGTGCTGGGTGCGGTCAGAGCCATTGCCGCAGCGCATGGCATTGGCTGGGCAGTAACGATCGCACCCCCAGCACACCCGCTCCGGGTGGGCGGGGGCTTGGGGGAACCTTTTGGCTGCTGCCATGGCGGCGCTCAGGCGGTTGCGACTGCTGCCTTCGCTCGGATCATCAGATCACTTCTTCTGCGGCGGCACATCCGTGCAGCTACCATGCGCAATCTCCGCTGCCATGCCGATGCTTTCGCCCAGCGTGGGGTGCGGGTGGATGGTCTTGCCGATGTCCACGGCGTCGGCCCCCATCTCGATGGCCAGCGCGATCTCGCCGATCATGTCGCCCGCGTGCGTGCCCACGATGCCGCCGCCGACGATGCGGTGCGTCTCCTCGTCGAACAGCAGCTTGGTGAAGCCTTCGTCGCGCGTGTTGGCGATGGCGCGACCGGAAGCGCTCCAGGGGAAGAGGCCCTTCTTGACCTTGACGCCCTGCGCCTTGGCCTGCTCCTCGGTCAGACCCACCCAGGCCACCTCGGGGTCGGTGTAGGCCACGCTGGGGATGACACGGGCGTTGAAGGCAGCCCGAGCCAGCTCCTGGTTGCCCTGCAGCTCGCCGGCGATCACCTCGGCCGCCACATGCGCCTCGTGCACCGCCTTGTGCGCCAGCATGGGCTGGCCCACGATGTCGCCGATGGCGAAGATGTGCGGCACATTGGTGCGCATCTGGATGTCGACGTTGATGAAGCCGCGCTCCGTCACCGCCACGCCGGCCTTGTCGGCGGCGATCTTCTTGCCGTTGGGCGTGCGGCCCACGGCCTGCAGCACGAGGTCGTAGGTGCCTTCGCTCTGGGTCCCGTCCAGGCCCTCGAACTGCACCTGGATGCCCGCGGGCGTGGCCTGCGCACCCACCGTCTTGGTCTTCAACAGGATGTTGTCGAAGCGCGGCTTGTTCATCTTCTCCCAGACCTTGACCAGGTCGCGGTCCGCGCCCTGCATCAGGCCGTCGAGCATTTCGACCACATCCAGGCGTGCGCCCAGGGTGCTGTAGACCGTGCCCATCTCCAGGCCGATGATGCCGCCACCGATGATGAGCATCTTCTTGGGCACTTCTTTGAGCGCCAGCGCACCCGTGGAATCCACGATGCGCGGATCGTCCGGCAGGAAGGGCAGACGCACGGCCTGCGAACCGGCCGCGATGATGGCCTTCTGGAAGGCCACGACCTGCTTCTTGCCGGTCTTGTCCTGGGCCGTGCCCGTGGTCTCTTCCACTTCCAGGTGGTTGGGCCCGACGAAGGCACCGTAACCACGCACGACCGTGACCTTGCGCATCTTGGCCATGGCGCCCAGGCCCCCCGTGAGCTTGCCGATGACCTTTTCCTTGTGGCCGCGCAGCTTGTCGATGTTCACGACCGGCTTGCCGAAGTCCACACCGAGGTCGGCCAGATGGCTGGCCTCGTCCATCACGGCCGCCACGTGCAGCAGGGCCTTGGACGGGATGCAGCCCACATTCAGGCAGACACCGCCCAGCGTGGCGTAGCGCTCGACCAGCACGACCTTGAGGCCGAGGTCGGCCGCACGGAAAGCCGCCGAGTAACCGCCGGGGCCACCACCGAGCACGAGCACGTCGCACGCGAGGTCGGCACTGCCGCCGAAGCTGGCCGCGACCGGCGCAGGCGCGACGGCCTGGGGCGCGGCGGGAGCAGCCACAGGC
>JAYNNS010000419.1:0-1961 GCA_038112835.1 Curvibacter sp.
CTGCCTCGCCCTTCGCCTTGCTGAGCCGCACCGTCTGCGCGGCTGCCGCCTCCCTGCTGCTCGCCGCGCCGGCCCTGGCCGCCGACAGCGTCAAGATCGGCCTGCTGTCCACCCTGTCCGGCCCCGGCGCTGGTCTGGGCATCGACATCCGTGACGGTTTCCAGCTGGCGGTCAAGCTCAATGGCGGCAAGCTCGGCGGCCTGCCGGCCGAGGTGGTGGTGGCCGACGACCAGGCCAGCCCCGACGTGGGCCGCCAGACGGCCGACCGCCTGGTCAAGCGCGACAAGGTGGACTTCATGACCGGCATCGTCTTCTCCAACGTCATGCTGGCCGTGGGCGCGCCCACCTTCGCCGCCAAGACTTTCTACATCAGCGCTAACGCCGGTCCCTCGCAGCTCGCGGGTGAGCAGTGCAACCCTTATTTCTTCAGCGCTTCGTATCAGAACGACAACCAGCACGAGGCCGTGGGCAAGACCGTGGCCGACAAGGGCTTCAAGCGCGTGGCGCTGATCGCTCCCAACTACCCCGCGGGCAAGGACGCGCTGGCCGGCTTCAAGCGCTACTACAAGGGCGGTGAGATCGTCTCCGAGAGCTACACCCCGCTCAACCTGCTGGACTACGGTGCCGAGCTGTCCAAGCTGCGCGCGGCCAGGCCCGATGCGGTCTATATCTTCCTGCCCGGCGGCCTGGGCATCAACTTCATCAAGCAGTTCGTCGGTGCCGGTCTGTCCAAGGACATGACGCTGTTCGGCCCCGGCTTCTCCGGGGACGAGGACGTGATCAAGGCCGTGGGCAACCCCATGCTGGGCATGTTCAACAGCTCGCAGTGGGCGCACGACCTAGACAACGCCGCCAACAAGACCTTCGTCGCCGCCTTCGAGAAGGAATACGGCCGCCTGCCCACGCTCTACGCCTCGCAGGGCTATGACGCGGCGCAGCTGATCGCTGCCGCCGTGCGCGACACCAAAGGCAAGCTCGAGGACAAGGCGGCCGTGCACCAGGCGCTCAAGGCTGCCAAATTTGACTCGGTGCGCGGCAGCTTCAAGTTCAACAGCAACCAGTTCCCGATCCAGGACTACCACCTGCGCGTCATCACCCAGGACAGCAAGGGCCGCGTGACCAACCGCACCTTGGGCACCATCTTCAAGAACCACGCCGATGCCTACGCGGCCCAGTGCAAGATGCCGGCGCTCTGAGCGTGCGGCTGAGGTGATCCTGACCCGATGACCGGCATCCTCGTCCTGGAGCAGGCCCTGAACGGCCTGCAGTTCGGGCTCATGCTCTTCCTGCTGGCGGCCGGCCTCACGCTGGTCTTCGGCATCATGGACATGATCAACCTGGCCCACGGTTCGCTCTACATGGTGGGGGCCTACCTCGTGGCCGCAGCCACGGCGGCCAGCGGCTCCTTCTGGATCGGTCTCGGGGCCGGCATCGTGGGTGCGGCGCTCTTCGGCGTGCTGCTGGAGCTCACGGTGCTGCGCCGGCTCTACACGCGTGATCACCTGTCCCAGGTGCTGGGCACCTTCGCCATCCTGCTGATGTGCAACGAGGCCGTGCGCTGGATCTGGGGCTCGCAGCCCGTGCTGCTCAGTGCGCCCGATGCGCTGGCGGGTCCGGTCGAGCTCTTGCCCGGTTTCTATTACCCGGCCTACCGTCTGCTCATCATCGCCGTCGGTCTGCTCGTGGCGCTGGGGCTGTGGGGGCTGATCACGCGCACGCGCGGGGTCTACTTCATCATGATCACGCTGGCGTTCGCACAGATGCTCTACTACCTGGCCGTTTCGGGCAAGGCCTGGGGCGGGGACGATGGCTTGAACCTCACGGCGCGCGCCACCCTGGGTTTCGGCCTCGACCTGTCGAACGAACGCACCTTCTACTGGACCACGCTGACGCTGTGCGCCCTGGCGCTGCTCTTCATCTGGCGCCTGCTCAATGCGCGCTTCGGCCATGCATTGCAGGCC
>JAYNNS010000420.1:0-1937 GCA_038112835.1 Curvibacter sp.
GGCCTGGGCCGTGCCTGCGGCCGGCGATTTGCTGGGTGCAGTGCGGGTCCAAGGCGGTGCCGAGGCCTTGAGCAGCAGTCTGGCGCTGGCACGTAGCGAGGCGGTGAAACGCAACGGCCGCGTCGTGATGTGCAAGTCCTCGCAAGGTATGCGCTGCGAGCGCAGTGGTGGCTGGGAGCAGGGGTGGGTCATCTTCCATGACCTGAACAACAACGCCGATCGTGACGACGACGAGGAGATCCTGTACCGGGAGGCGGGTGTGACAGCTGCGCTGAACATGCGCGGCAACACACCGGTCAGCCATTACGTGTCCTACACGCCTTATGGGCGCACCCGCCAGGTTTCAGGCGCGTTCCAGGCGGGTACTTTCACCGTCTGCGCAGGCGCTGGCAACAGCGTCAAGGCACGCCAGGTGGTGATCAACAGCGTCGGGCGTGCCCGCGTGGCCCAGGCGCCGGCTGCACTGTGCGCCTGAGGGTCAGCGCCGCACCTCGTCCACCAGCGTCTTGAACTCGTCGATGTCCTCGAAGCTGCGGTAGACGCTGGCAAAGCGCACATAGGCCACCTTGTCGAGCTTCTTGAGTTCGCGCATCACGAGTTCGCCGATACGGGTCGACGGCACTTCGCGCAGGCCCAGGTTCAGCAGTTTTTCCTCGATGCGCTCCAGGGCGCTGTCGATCTGCTCGGTGCTCACGGGACGTTTGCGCAGGGCCAGCTGCATGGAGGCCAGCAGCTTGCCGCGCTCGTACTCGATGCGCCGTCCGTCCTTCTTGACGATGGAGGGAAAGTTGACGTCCGGTCGTTCGTAGGTCGTGAAGCGTTTTTCGCAGGCACCGCACTGGCGGCGACGGCGGATGAAGTCCCCGTCCTCCGAGATCCGGGTCTCGACGACCTGGGTCTCGGAATGACCGCAGAACGGGCACTTCATCGCGGCAGTCTTACTTGTACACCGGGAAGCGGGCGGTCAGTGCGTTGACCTTGGCGCGCACGGCCGCGATATTGGCCTCGTCGCGCGGCTTGTCCAGCACGTCGGCGATCAGGTTGGCCGTCATGCGCGCTTCCTCGTCCTTGAAGCCGCGCGTGGTCATGGCCGGGGTGCCCACGCGCACGCCGCTGGTGACCATGGGCTTTTCCGGATCGTTGGGGATGGCGTTCTTGTTGATGGTCATGTGGGCGGCGCCCAGCACGGCCTCGGCTTCCTTGCCCGTGATGCCCTTGGAGCGCAGGTCCACCAACATGACGTGGCTCTGCGTGCCGCCGCTGACGATGCGCAGGCCGCGCTGGGTCAGTGTCTCGGCGACGATGCGCGCGTTCTTCACGACCTGCTGCTGGTAGGTCTTGAACGCCGGGTCCATGGCCTCCTTGAAGGCCACGGCCTTGGCTGCGATCACGTGCATCAGCGGGCCGCCCTGCAGGCCGGGGAAGATGGCGCTGTTGATGGCCTTCTCGTGCTCGGCCTTCATCAGGATGATGCCGCCGCGCGGGCCGCGCAGGCTCTTGTGCGTGGTGGACGTGACGACGTCGGCGTGGGGCAGGGGATTGGGGTAGACGCCCGCGGCGATCAGGCCGGCGTAGTGGGCCATGTCAACCATGAAGTAGGCGCCGATCTCTTTGGCGATCTTGCCGAAGCGCTCGAAGTCGATGCGCAGGGAGTAGGCGGAGGCGCCGGCGATGATGAGCTTGGGCTTCTTCTCGCGGGCCAGGGCTTCCATGGCGTCGTAGTCGATCTCTTCCTTGGCGTTCAGGCCGTAGGAGATGACGTTGAACCACTTGCCGCTCATGTTCAGGGCCATGCCGTGGGTCAGGTGGCCGCCTTCGGCCAGGCTCATGCCCATGATGGTGTCGCCCGGCTGCAGGAGGGCGAAGAATGCCCCCTGGTTGGCCTGCGAGCCCGAGTTGGCCTGCACGTTGGCGTATTCGGCGCCGAACAGCTGCTT
>JAYNNS010000421.1:0-1919 GCA_038112835.1 Curvibacter sp.
TGACCGCGTTGAACAGGCCGTCGCGCAGGCCGCTGTCGTGCGTGCCGCCCGCGCTCGTGGGAATCAGGTTGACGTAGCTCTCGCGCACGGGCTGGCCGTCCTCGGTGAAGGCCACGGCCCAGGCCGCGCCCTCGCCCTCGGCGAAGCTGTCGTTGTTCTCGGCATAGCCCTCGCCCTCGAAGAGCGGGATCACCGGGTCGGCCGGCAGGGTCTGCAGCAGGTAATCGCGCAGGCCACCCTTGTAGAGCCAGGTCTGCGTCTCCTTGCTCTTTTCCACCGTCAGCGTCACGGTGACGCCGGGCATGAGCACGGCCTTGCTGCGCAGCAGGTGGGTGAGCTCGCCCATGGGCAGGGCCGCGGATTCGAAATACCTGGCGTCGGGCCAGACGCGCACCGTCGTGCCCTGCTTGCGGTCACCCGGGCCTTGCGCCCGCGTCTGCAGCGCCTCGATCACATCGCCGCCCGAGAAAGCCAGCGTGGCGACCTTGCCCTCGCGGTAAGTGCTGACCTGCAGGCGCTTGGCCAGCGCGTTGGTCACCGACACGCCCACGCCATGCAGACCGCCCGAGAAACTGTAGGCGCCGCCTTGGCCCTTGTCGAACTTGCCGCCGGCGTGCAGGCGCGTATAGACCAGCTCGATCACCGGCGCCTTTTCCTCCGGGTGCAGGCCGAAGGGGATGCCGCGGCCGTCGTCCTCCACACTGACCGAGCCGTCGGCGTGCAGGGTCACCGCGATCTTCCTGCCGTGGCCGGCCAGGGCCTCGTCGGCCGCGTTGTCCAGCACTTCCTGGATGATGTGCAGCGGGTTGTCGGTCCGGGTGTACATGCCCGGACGCTGCTTGACCGGCTCCAGACCCTTGAGGACGCGGATCGAGCCTTCGGAATATTCGGGGGTGGGTTTCACAGCCATGGCGCGGGATTGTAGACCCGGGACGCACGCCAACTGTGATTACATACAGTTACGAGTGCCGCACTGCCCTTCGGCCTCGATCTCCACCAGCAACTCGCTGCGACAGATGTCGGCCTGCAGATAGCAGAAATCCCGCAGCCCCCGGCTTTCCAGGCCGGCGCGGATCGCGGGGTAGTCCTCGGCATGCCGCACATAGACACAACCCGACAGATCCGCCAGCCGCCACAGCGGCCGGCCCGGGCGTTGGCCGACTGCAGCACGGCCTCGATATTGCGCAGGCTCTCCGAGCCTGGCGTCACGCGCCCTCCCCAGCCATCCCGGCCTTGCCCAGGGCGGCCATGATCAGGGCCGCGCGGCGCGGTGAGGGCCGGCAGGGTCCACGCAAATTGGCTACAGTGCGACGATGAGCAACAAGAAACTTCCCATGGCCCAGGTCCTGATCTGCGGCGCCATGATCGTCACCCTCTCCATGGGCATACGCCACGGCTTCGGGCTCTGGCTGCAGCCCGTGACCCAGACCCAGGGCTGGACGCGCGAGACCTTCGCCTTCGCCATGGCCATCCAGAACCTGACCTGGGGCTTCGCCGGCATCTTCGCCGGCATGCTGGCCGATCGCTACGGCGCCTTCAAGGTCATCATCGGCGGCGCCATCCTCTACGCCCTGGGCCTGATCGGCATGGCCCATGCGCCTACGCCGCTGCTGTTCGCGCTGAGCTGCGGCGTGCTGATCGGCATGGCCCAGGCCGGCACCACTTCTGCCGTGATCTACGGCGTGATCGGCCGCAACGTGAGCATCGACAAGCGCTCCTGGGCCATGGGCGTGGCTGCGGCGGCCGGCTCCTTCGGCCAGTTCCTCATGGTGCCGGTGGAAGGCTGGCTCATCAGCGGCCTGGGCTGGCAGCAGGCCCTGGTGGCGCTGGGCATGGCCGCCCTGCTCATCGTGCCGCTTGCCTGGGGCCTGCACGAGCCGGGCTTTGCCAGCGGCGCGTCCATCCAGCGGGAGCAATCC
>JAYNNS010000422.1:0-1867 GCA_038112835.1 Curvibacter sp.
GGACACGACCGATGTGGTGCTGATCCCGGCCAGCACCGCGCTCTACCGTCTGGCCCCGCCCAGCTTCCTGGCTGCCACCACCTTTGCCTTCGAGACCGGGCAGAAGCTCGACGAGGCCCAGCTGCGCGCCCAGCTCACCCTGGCCGGCTACAACCACGTGACCCAGGTCGTGAGCCCGGGCGAGTACGCGGTGCGCGGCGGCCTGATCGACCTCTTCCCCATGGGCTCGCAGGTGCCCTACCGCGTGGACCTGTTCGACAACGAGGTCGACTCCATCCGCACCTTCGACCCGGACACCCAGCGCAGCCTCTACCCCGTGCCCGCGGTGCGCCTGCTGCCCGGGCGCGAATTCCCCATGGACGAGGATTCGCGCAAGCTGTTCCGCCAGCGCTGGCGCGAACTGCTCGAGGGCGATCCGACCAAAAGCCGGCTCTACAAAGACATCGGCGCCGGCGTGGCCACGGCCGGCATCGAGTACTACCTGCCGCTGTTCTTCGAGCGGACCGCCACCGTCTTCGACTACCTGGGCAGCGGCACGGACAAGGCGGCCACCCTGGTGCTGCACGGCGACCTGGAGCCGCCGCTGCAACGCTTCTGGCAGGACACGAAGGAACGCTACCGCCTGGCCCAGGGCGAGCCGGAGCGCCCACCCCTGGCGCCCGAGCACCTGTTCCTCGCCATCGAGCAGTTCTATACCCTGGCCCATGCCCACGCACAGCTCGTGCTCAAGGCGGGCAGCGGTGAAGGGATCACCGAATTCGCCTCCCTGCCCGAACTCACCGTGGTGCGCGGCGCCGAGGACCCGCTGGCCAGGCTCAAGGACCACCTGCGCAACACCCAGCACCGCGTGCTGCTGCTGGCCGAGAGCGACGGCCGGCGCGAAAGCCTGCTCGATTTCCTGCGCGCCAGCAGCGTGATCCCGCCGGCCTTCGACTCGCTGGCCGAGTTCCAGGCCAGCGACGAGAAGCTGGGCATCGCCACCGCCGCGCTCAACGTGGGCTTCGCCTGGACGGAAGAAGGGCTGGACTTCGTCACCGAGACCGAGCTCTTCGCCGCCGGCGTCAGCACGCGCCGGCGCAAGAAGCAGGAGCAGGTCAGCGACGTCGAGGCCCTGATCAAGGACCTGTCCGAGCTCAACGTCGGCGACCCGGTGGTGCACGCCCAGCACGGCATCGGCCGCTACCGCGGCCTGGTGAACATGAGCCTGGCCACGCGCGCCGACGGTACCCAGGAGACGCAGGAGTTCCTGCACCTGGAGTACGCCGACAACGCCGTGCTCTACGTGCCCGTGAGCCAGCTGCAGCTCATCAGCCGCTACACCGGCGTCAGCGCGGACGAGGCGCCGCTGCACAAGCTGGGCTCGGGCCAGTGGGACAAGGCCAAGCGTCGCGCCGCACAGCAGATCCGTGACGCCGCGGCCGAACTGCTCAACATCTACGCGCGCCGCGCTGCGCGCGAAGGCCACGCCTTCCGCTTCTCGCCGCGCGACTATGAGACCTTCGCCAACGACTTCGGCTTCGAGGAGACGGCCGACCAGCGCGCCGCCATCCACGCCGTGATCCAGGACATGGTGAGCCCGCGCCCCATGGACCGCCTGGTCTGCGGCGACGTGGGCTTCGGCAAGACCGAGGTCGCCCTGCGCGCGGCCTTCGTCGCCGTCACGGGCGGGCGCCAGGTGGCCTTCCTGGCGCCCACCACCCTGCTGGCCGAGCAGCACTACCAGACCCTGGTGGACCGCTTCTCCAAATGGCCAGTGAAGATCGCCGAGATGAGCCGCTTCCGCTCCGGCAAGGAAATCACGGCCGCGCTCAAGGGCATCGCCGACGGCACGGTGGACATCGTGGTCGGCACGCACAAGCTGCTGAGC
>JAYNNS010000423.1:0-1841 GCA_038112835.1 Curvibacter sp.
CCACCAGCGCCGCGTTCTGCTGCGTGGCCTGGTCCATCTGCGTCACCGCCTCGCCCACCTGCGCCACCCCCGCGCTCTGCTCGGCGCTGGCCGCGCTGATCTCCCCCATGATGTCGGTCACCCGCCGGATGCTGGCCACCACCTCGTTCATGGTCGCGCCGGCCCGGTCCACCAGGGCCGTGCCCTGGTCCACCCGCTGCACGCTGTCCGTGATCAGGGCCTTGATTTCCTTGGCCGCCTCGGCCGAGCGGCTGGCCAGGGTGCGCACCTCACCGGCCACCACGGCAAAGCCCCGGCCCTGCTCGCCCGCGCGCGCGGCTTCCACCGCGGCGTTCAGGGCCAGGATGTTGGTCTGGAAGGCAATGCCGTCGATCACGTTGATGATGTCGGCGATCTTCTTGCTGCTGTCGCTGATGCCGCGCATGGTGTCCACCACCTGGCCCACCACCTCGCCGCCCTGCACCGCTACGGTGCTGGCGCTTTGCGCCAGCTGGTTGGCCTGGCGCGCGTTGTCGGCGTTCTGCCGGACGGTCGAGCCCAGCTCCTCCATGGAGGCCGCGGTCTCTTCCAGCGCGCTGGCCTGGCTTTCGGTGCGTGCGGAGAGGTCCTGGTTGCCCTGCGCGATCTCGGCGCTGGCCGTGGACACCGATTCGCTGCCCTGGCGCACCCGGCCCACGATCTGCACCAGGTTCTGCTGCATGGTGCTCAAGGCCTGCAGCACGCTGGCGACCTCATCCTTGCCGCGCAGCTGAACCTGACGCGTCAGGTCGCCCTGGGCCACAGCCTCGGACAGGTGCACGGCCTCACCGAGAGAACGGGAGATGCCACGGATCAAGGTCAGGCCCAGCAGCCAGGCAAAGCCCACACCGACCACAATCGCGGCAATGAACAAGGAAAAAATGGTGTTGTAACGAGCAATCGCCGCCTCGTACTCCTGCTTCGCCACTTCAAGTTGCAGCTTGATCAAGGACTGCGAAAAAGTGCTGGCTTTGTCATACAAGGGGGGCAATGTGTCCTGCACCAGCGAGGCAAGCTGCGGGATATCGTCGGCGCGCATGGCTGCAATCGAGGGACGCAGACCTTCGCTCACATAACGTCCGCGGGCTGCGGCGAATTCCTTCGCCAGCTTGGCTTCCTCATCGGTCAAGAAGGTGGCCATATAGGCTTCCCAGAGCCTGGTGATGGTCGCGATATTGCCTTCGATCTTGGCACTGTTGATCCGAACCGCTTCGGCCCCGGGTGACATCAAGGTCATCAGAGCCAGCATGCGGTTCTGCTGCATCATCGAATCGATCTGGGCCAGCTGCGCGGCCGGTAATGTCCGGTCCTCGTACACGGTCTTGAGTGCGGCATTGGTTCGGCTGATGCCGAAAAGGCCCATGGTGCCGATCACGATCAGCAGACCCGAGAGCACGGCCAACAGAATCAGCAGGCGGGTGGAAATTTTCAGATTATTCATGGGGTCGACCTTCTGTCACCCGCAGGGAGCCGGGATACGAAGCCCCGGCCCCAGGGGCAGACGCGCTCATTATCGATGCCGTGCCCGGGGATCCGTCAAGCGTGTGGCACTTCGTGCCTTCAGGCCGCGAGCTTGAACACGGCCACGGCCTGCACCAGCTCCTGCGCCTGGCCCTTGAGGCTGCTGGCCGCCGCCGCCATCTCCTCCACCAGCGCCGCGTTCTGCTGCGTGGCCTGGTCCATCTGCGTCACCGCCTCGCCCACCTGCGCCACCCCCGCGCTCTGCTCGGCGCTGGCCGCGCTGATCTCCCCCATGATGTCGGTCACCCGCCGGATGCTGGCCACCACCTCGTTCATGGTCGCGCCGGCCCGGTCCACCAGGG
>JAYNNS010000424.1:0-1841 GCA_038112835.1 Curvibacter sp.
CTGGTACGTGACCGATTTCCGCGGCGGCAGCGCCGGTTCGGCCGGCAGCGCGGCGGCGGCCCCTGCTGCCGCGGCGGCAGCCACCGAGACGGCCAGCGCCGCCCCGGCCGCCAGCCATGGCTGCGGTTCCGACTGCAGCTGCGGCTGACCCGGGCGCCTGATGGCCAAGTTCCGCAAATGGTTGCTGTCGGGCCTGCTGGTCCTGGTGCCGCTCATCATCACCCTCTGGGTGCTGGAGTGGGTGATCAGCACGCTGGACCTGACGCTGCGCATCCTGCCGGAGGCCTGGCATCCGGACCGCCTGCTGGGGCTGCACATCCCGGGGCTGGGCGTGCTGTTCGCCCTGGTCGTGGTGCTGCTGATCGGCGCGCTGGCCTCCAACATCATCGGCAACCAGCTGGTCGACTGGTGGCACGCGCTGCTGCACCGCATCCCTGTGGTGCGCTCGATCTACTCCGGCGTCAAGCAGGTCTCGGACACGCTGTTTTCCGAGAAAGGCAATGCCTTTCGCAAGGCGCTGCTGGTGCAGTGGCCCCGCGAGGGCATGTGGACCGTGGCCTTCCTCACCGGCACGCCCGGCGGCGACATCGCCAACCACCTGCAGGGCGAGTACCTGAGTGTCTACGTGCCTACCACGCCCAACCCCACCGGCGGCTATTTCGTCATGCTGCGCAAGAGCGACTGCATCGAGCTCGCGATGAGCGTGGACGAGGCGCTGACCTACGTGATCTCCATGGGCGTCATCGTGCCCGGCGGGCCCAAGAACCCGCAATTCAAGCCGGCCGAAGCGGGGCCGGTGAACCCTTCCTCCTGAAAGAGTCAGCCTTATGGCCATGCGTTCCCATTACTGCGGTCTCGTGACCGAGGCCCTGCTGGGCCAAACCGTCACCCTGTGCGGCTGGGTCAACCGCCGGCGCGACCACGGTGGCGTGATCTTCGTCGACCTGCGCGACCGCGAAGGCTATGTGCAGGTGGTCTGCGACCCCGACCGGCCCGAGATGTTCAAGACGGCCGAGGACCTGCGCAACGAGTTCTGCGTCCAGGTCAAGGGCGTCGTGCGTGCCCGTCCGGCCGGCACCACCAACGACAAGCTCAAGAGCGGCCAGATCGAGGTGCTGTGCCATGAGCTGACCGTGCTCAACGCCTCGGTCACGCCGCCCTTCCAGCTCGACGACGAGAACCTGTCCGAGACCACGCGCCTCACGCACCGCGTGCTGGACCTGCGCCGCCCCTACATGCAGAACAACCTCATGCTGCGCTACCGCGTGGCCATGGAGGTGCGCAAGTTCCTCGACGCCAACGGCTTCATCGACATCGAGACGCCGATGCTCACCAAGAGCACGCCCGAAGGCGCGCGCGACTACCTCGTGCCCAGCCGCGTGCACGACGGCCAGTTCTTCGCGCTGCCGCAGTCGCCCCAGCTGTTCAAGCAGCTGCTGATGGTGGCCGGCTACGACCGCTACTACCAGATCACCAAGTGCTTCCGCGACGAGGACCTGCGCGCCGACCGCCAGCCCGAGTTCACCCAGATCGATATCGAGACGTCCTTCCTGACCGAACAGGACATCCGCGACATGTTCCAGGGCATGATCAAGAGCGTGTTCCAGAACGTGCTCAACGTGGACCTGGGCGAGTTCCCGGTCATGGCCTATGCCGAGGCCATGCACCGCTACGGCTCGGACAAGCCGGACCTGCGCGTCAAGCTGGAGTTCACCGAGCTCACCGACGTGATGGCCGATGTGGACTTCAAGGTTTTCTCCACCCCCGCCACCATGAAGGGTGGCCGCGTGGTGGCCCTGCGCGTGCCGCGTGGCGGCGAGATGAGCCGCGGCGAGATCGAT
>JAYNNS010000425.1:0-1838 GCA_038112835.1 Curvibacter sp.
CCACCACATCCTTGCCCAGCGTGGGATGGCGCTTGGTGCCCTTGTAGAGCGAGGTACCACCCAGCGTGACGCCGTGGTAGATGGTGCAGCCGTCGCCCACCTCGGCGGTCTCGCCGATGACCACGCCCATGCCGTGGTCGATGAAGACGCGCTCGCCGATCTTCGCGCCCGGATGGATCTCGATGCCCGTAAGCCAGCGGCTGAGGTGCGAGATGAAGCGGCCCAGCCACTTCAGGCCATGCGTCCAGCACCAGTGCGCCCCGCGGTGCAGCGTCAGCGCGTGCAGGCCGGGGTAGCAGGTCAGCACCTCCCAGGCGGTCCGGGCGGCCGGATCGCGGTCAAGGATGCACTGGATGTCGGAACGGAGGCGGGCAAACATAAGCCGGAGTCTATCCTTTCGCCTTGCGGGCCGTGTCCAGCATGGCCTTGGCGACACCTCTGAGGATATGGACTTCCTCCTGCGTCAGCTGCGCACGGTTGAACAGGGCGTTGAGCCGCGGCAGGAGCTTCTTGGGCGCGGCCGGGTCCAGGAAATCGACCGCCACCAGCGCCTGCTCCAGATGCGCCAGCAGGCCGGCCACCTGCGCTGCGTCGGCACGCACCGGCTCGGCCGTGGCCGGTGTCACCGCAAAACCACCCAGGGCCTGGCGCCATTCGTAGGCGATGAGCTGCACGGCCGCCGCCAGGTTGAGCGAGCCGAAGGACGGGTGGGTCGGGATGCTCAGGCACACATGGCAGCGGTACACGTCCTCGTTGCGCATGCCGAAGCGTTCGGAGCCGAACAGGAAGGCCACGCCCTGCGCCCCCGCTTCGGGCGTGGCCGTCTGCGCCAGCCCGGCAAAGTGCTCGCGCGGCGCACGCGTGGGCGGGCCGAAGTCGCGCGGGGTCATGGCCGTGGCGCAGAGGTGGGTCATGCCCTCGAGTGCCTCGTCCAGGGTCCCGACGATGCGGGCTTTCTCCAGCACATCGTGGGCCCCGCTGGCGCGCTCGATGGTCTCCTGGCGCCGCAGCACGTTGTCCCAGCGCGGCGCCACCAGCACCAGCTCGTCGAAACCCATGACCTTCAGCGCCCGCGCCGCCGCCCCCACATTGCCGGCATGGCTGGTCTGGATCAGGACGAAACGGGTGCGAAAACCGGGGGAAAAGGAGGCGGTTTGCATGAAAAACGGGCAGGACAGGTAGAATCTGGCCTATTGTCGCCGCCCGCATCGCCGGACGGCCGGGTTCTGCCGCCCGCCCCGCTCTTCTGCCTGTCGTTTGCCGCCTGCCGCGGCACCACCCAGCTCACACAATTCATGTCGTCCAACCTGCATCCCATGCTCAACGTGGCCATCAAGGCCGCCCGCGCCGCTGGCGCCATCATCAACCGCGCCGCGCTCGACGTCGAGGCCGTGCGCGTCTCGCAGAAGCAGGTGAACGACTTCGTGACCGAGGTGGACCACGCCAGCGAAGAGACCATCATCGAGACCCTGCTCACCGCCTACCCGGGCCATGGCATCTGGGGCGAGGAGACGGGCCGCACGCGCGGCGCCAAGGATTCGGACCATGTCTGGATCATCGACCCGCTGGACGGCACCACCAACTTCATCCACGGCTTTCCCGTCTATTGCGTGAGCATCGCGCTCACCGTCAAGGGCAAGGTCGAGCAGGCCGTGGTCTACGACCCCACGCGCAACGACCTGTTCACCGCCACGCGCGGCCGCGGTGCCTTCCTCAACGAGCGCCGCATCCGCGTGAGCAAGCGCACCCAGCTCTCGCAGACCCTGATCTCCACCGGCTTTCCCTTCCGCAAGGGCGACAACTTCCAGGCCTACCTGGCCATGATGGGCGAGGTCATG
>JAYNNS010000426.1:0-368 GCA_038112835.1 Curvibacter sp.
TGCACTCCTAGCCCAGGCGGCCAGCCTGGGCGTCGTCGCGCGCCTAGATTGGCGCCGTTTTCACCACGTTCGCACTTGAGAAATCAGTGTGAGCAGGCCCTTCATCATTTCGCAACCAGGAGATCCGCATGGACTTCGACTACTCGCCCAAAACCAAGGACTTCCAAGCTCGCCTGCTGAAGTTCATGGACACGCATATCTATCCCAACGAACACGCCTTCCACGAGGAGCTCGAAGCCAACACGGCAGCCGGCAAACGCTGGACGCCACTGCAGCTGATCGAAAAGCTCAAGCTCCAGGCCCAGAAGGAAGGCCTGTGGAACCTCTTCCTGCCGAAAGACAGCGCCGAGATCGCCGGCGTGCAGGGC
>JAYNNS010000426.1:378-1827 GCA_038112835.1 Curvibacter sp.
ACCAACCAGGAATACGCGCCGCTGGCCGAGATCATGGGTCGCGTGCACTGGGCCCCCGAGGTCTTCAACTGCTCGGCACCCGACACCGGCAATATGGAGACCATCGCGCGCTACGGCAGTGCCGAGCACCGCCAGCAATGGCTGCAGCCCCTGCTGGCCGGCCAGATCCGCTCGGCCTTCGCCATGACCGAGCCGGACGTGGCCTCGAGTGACGCCACCAACATCGCCACCCGCATCGAGCGCCAGGGTGAGGAATACGTGATCAACGGCCGCAAGTGGTGGACCTCCGGTGCCGGGGACCCGCGCTGCGCCATCTACATCCTCATGGGCAAGACCGACCCCGAGGCCCCGCGCCACTCGCAGCAGAGCATGATCCTGGTGCCGGCCGACACGCCCGGCGTCAAGATCCTGCGTCCGCTCAACGTGCTGGGCTACGACGACGCGCCCCACGGCCACATGGAGGTGGAGTTCAAGAACGTGCGCGTACCGGCCTCCAACATCCTGCTCGGCGAGGGCCGCGGCTTCGAGATCGCCCAGGGCCGTCTGGGCCCGGGCCGCATCCACCACTGCATGCGCCTGATTGGCCAGGCCGAGCGCGCGCTGGAGTACATGTGCAAGCGCGCCTCCGAGCGCGTGGCCTTCGGCAAGCCCGTGGCCGCGCAGACCGTGACGCAGGAGCGCATTGCCGAGGCCCGCTGCAAGATCGACATGGCACGCCTGCTCACGCTCAAGGCGGCCTGGATGATGGACGTGGCCGGCAACAAGGTGGCCAAGGCCGAGATCGCCATGATCAAGGTCGTGGCCCCCAGCATGGCCTGCCAGGTGATCGACTGGGCCATGCAGGTGCACGGCGGTGGCGGCATGTCTGACGACTTCCCGCTCGCCTATGCCTACGCCGGTGCGCGCACCCTGCGCTTTGCCGACGGCCCGGATGAAGTGCACCGCAACGCGATTGCCAAGTGGGAGCTGGGCAAGTACGGCACCTACGGCCGCGACGCCGCCGTGCCGGTGACACGCGGCGGCTGACACCCCGCCGCACAGGACACGGGACCCGCAGAAGCCCTACTGCGGGGCTGCAGTGTCTTCTGTCGGCACGCCTGCGGCCGCAGGAGGCGGCAGGTTCTGCAATGCCCCTTGGGCAGCCGCCAGCAGCAACTGCGTGGCCTGGGCGATCTCCGTCAGGCTGCGCTGCGTGTGCTCCATGCGCAGGTACACCTTGCCGCGCACCAGCATCAACAGCAGCGGCGACTGCGCCCGCACCGCCCCACCCTCGCCTTCCACGATATTGAGCAACTGGGACACCACCGGCGCATGGATCCAGCGCTGTGCGGTCTCCATGCGCTCGGCCACCACCGCAAAGTGCTGGCGAAACGAAGCCGGCAGCCCCGGCCAGGTCACCTCTTCAAACATGGCCAGCCAGCGCATTTCCTCGGGCAGGCTGGCATTGAC
>JAYNNS010000427.1:0-1813 GCA_038112835.1 Curvibacter sp.
CGCGCTCGCACCTGGCCTAGCAGGGCTCCGATCCGCTCGATCGCGGCCTGGTCCTCGGGCTTGGTCGAGCGCATCAGGCGGGCCAGGTAGTAGCTGTTGCTCACGGCTACGGCGCATTCACCGGCGGCCACGGCGCGGATCTGGTCGGTGTCGCCGCCCTTGGGCGCGCGCGCCATGTTGTCCACCATGCCCTTGAGCCAGACTTCGGTCTTGGCTTCGCCCAGATGTTCCAGCACCGAGCCGAACAGCGACAGGTTGTAGGGATGCGAGCCCGAACGGATGCACAGGCGGCCCTTGTTCTTGGGGTCGCCCAGCTCCTCGTAGGTGTCCACGTCCTCGCGCTTGACCTTGATCTTGTCGTAGACGATGACCCGGGCACGGGTTGAGAAGCCATACCAGGCCGAAGCCCCCTCGGCATTGGGCGCGCTGCGCAGCTGGGCCGGGATGGTCGCGTCCAGTACCGGCGACTTGACCGGCTGGAACAGGCCCTCGGCTTCGCCGCGCCAGAGGCGGGCGGCATCGACCAGCAGGATCACATCGGCCGGCGAAGCCGCGCCTTCGGCTCGCAGTCGCGCCAGGATGCCGGCATCGTCGGCGTCCACACGTTGGATGCGGATACCGGTCGCGCGCGTGAACTGGCTGTACAGTGCTTCGTCGCTCGGGTAGTGACGGGCGGAGTAGAGGTTCAGGACCTGATCCTGGGCCAGGGCCGGGCCGGCAGCCAGCAGGGCGGTGGCGGTGGCGGTGAGGGTGAAAATTCGCTTGAACATGGCAGGACGATGGGTAGAGGAAACGGCATGATATACGATATGCGAATCATTCGCAATAAATATCTCACTAACCCCTGCAGGGGCTGGGCCAGGGCCGTGGGCCTGCTCTGGCTGGTGGCCGCACTCACCGGGTGTGCCCTCTCGCCTCCGGCAGTCGAAGCGCCTGCGCCGGCCGAGCCAGCCGCCCAACGCCTGCCACGCATCGGCCTGGCGCTCGGTGGCGGGGCCGCCCGTGGCTTTGCCCATGTGGGGGTGATCCAGGTACTGGAGGAGGCGGGCATCAAGGCGGATCTGGTCACCGGCACCTCCGCCGGCAGCCTGGTGGCGGCCTTGCATGCCAGCGGGCGCAACGGCGCGCAGCTGCAGCGCATCGCCGAGACCATGGACGAGGCCGCTTTTACCGACTGGACCCTGCCCCTGTTCAATCGCGGCATGCTGCGTGGGGATGCCCTGGCGCGTTATGTGCACCAGCAGGTGGGCGGTCGCAAGATCGAGGAACTGCCCCTGCCGCTGGGCATCCTGGCGACGGACCTGCAGAGCGGGCAGGGCGTGCTGTTCGAGCGCGGCGACATCGCCACGGCGGTGCGCGCGTCCAGCGCCGTGCCGGGGCTGTTCCAGCCAGTGCGCATCACCGGGCGCGAATACGTGGACGGCGGTCTGGTGGCGCCGGTGCCGGTGCGGCAGGCACGCCAGATGGGGGCTGAACTGGTGATCGCGGTCGACATCTCGCAGGCGCCGGACGCCAACCTGCCGGGCGACATGTTCCAGATCCTGTTGCAGACCTTTGCCATCATGGGGCGCAGCATCAACGTCCTGGAATTGCGTGGCCCCGATCTGGTGGTGGTACGGCCCGCGCTCACGGGCATGGCCGGTACCGATTTCGCGGCCCGGGCCCGGGCCATCCAGGCCGGCCGTGCGGCCATGCAGCAGGCCTTGCCCCAGCTGCGCCAGGCGATCGAGAGCGGCATGCGACCGCTGAGCCCGAGGTAAAAAAAAGCCCCATCCGGAGATGGGGCTTGGAAGGGATCCCTGAACCTGTTGGT
>JAYNNS010000428.1:0-1799 GCA_038112835.1 Curvibacter sp.
CTCGCACACAATTCCTTGGGTGCCGAATCTGGCTTGGCCGGCGCTTTGGCCGTGGACGCAGGAGCGGGTGGCTTGGTCGGGGGGCGGGTCGGCCGATCGGGCGCAGGGGCTGCGGGCGGCGCCGGCGGACGGGCGGGCGCTGCATCGGCGGGCTCAGCCGCGGCCGGCATCACGGCCGTCACGGGCACGGCCGGTCGTTCGGGCGCCTCGACGAGCCGGCTGTCGCCCAGCACCCCGTCATAGACCCAGCTCCCGGCCGCCAGCACAAGCCCCAGCAGCAGGACCCAGACCCACCGGGGACGCCAGCGCGAGCGCGCGGGAAACGGCGTCGCGGCGGGCGCCTGGGTGCGGATCAGGGTCTGGACCGGCAGGGCCAGGGTGGGGTTCTGTACGGTGGTGCGCGCATCTGCAGCGTCGTCCCCCGCGCCATGCGGCAGCAGATCGCCGCCCAGGCCGGCTCGCCAGTCGAAGCGCAACAGCCCGGGCGGGGCCTCCAGCCCCATCTCCGCCACGAAGTCGCCCACGCTGCGCGTGCGCGCGGCCGGTTGCACGGTCAGCGCATGGGCGATGGCCCGCACAAAGGCCGGGCTGTAGCGGATGCCGTAATGCGCCTCGATGGTGCTCGCCACGCTCTGCAGCGAGGGCATGCTGTCGCTGACCACCCGCGTCGTGGCGGGCAGCGGCGCATCGTTGCGCAAACAGCCGTAGATGACGGCCGCCAGCGCGTAGAGGTCGGTCCACGGTCCCTGCTGCAGATCCTCGACCTCGGCGTAGTGCTCGATGGGCGCGTAGTTGACCTTGAGGATGGCGGTGAGCTTGCGCGAGCGGTCCGCAATGGCGCGCCGGGCCGCGCCCAGGTCGAGCAGGACCGGCGGCCCCGCGTCCTGCAGGAAGATGTTGTCCGGGGAGACATCGCGGTGCAGGGTGTCGTGCTCGTGCAGGACCTGCAAGGCCTGCAGGATGGACCAGAGCACGGTGCGCAGCCAAGCCTCGGGCGGCGGCGCAGTCATCCGGGCTCGCGCCTGCTTGAGCGTCATGCCGCTGTACAGCGGCATGACCATGTAGGCCGTGTTGTTCGCCTCCCAGAAGCGGTAGACCTTGACCAGCGAGGGATGATCGAACTGCGCCAGCAGCCGCGCCTCGGCCATGAAGGAACGCAAGCCGGAGTCGTAGGTCGCCTGGTCGGTCGAGGAGCGGATGGAGAGGTTCAGGCCACCCGCGCGCGAGGCCAGCGCCGCCGGCATGTATTCCTTGATCGCCACCGTGCGATGCAGGGAGTGGTCATAGGCACGGTAGACCAGGCCGAAGCCCCCCACCCCGAGCAGGCCCTGGATCTCGAACTCGGCCAGCCGGGTGGCAGGAGGCAAGGCATCCAGATGGGCCACGGGCTGCAGCGCAGGTGGCGCAATCACAGGATCGGAAGCAGGCTGGGCGTCGGCCATGGCAGATCATTCTCACATCGAGCCCGGGCATCACCGGCCAGCCGGCGCAGGGGCTCACGGCGGGTTCGACCCACCTTCCGGGTAGCGCTGGCGATTCTCGACACAGACCGGCAATTGCGCGTTCTCGGCTTTCTTGCACTCTTGGTGGATGCACATCGGTCGGGTGAAGAAGTTGGCGTCCGCGCACAGCTCCCGGGGCACCGCTGGCGCAGGCGGAGGTGCCGGCACGGGCACCGGCGCTGACGCGGGCCGCACTTCAGGCGGCGCAGCGCGGGGGGCGGGGCGGGCTGCAGGCTTGCGCTCCTCCTCCGCCTCGGGCGGGGGTGCCGGCCTGGGCACCGGCGAGCGGGCCTCGGC
>JAYNNS010000429.1:0-1796 GCA_038112835.1 Curvibacter sp.
GGCGTGAGCGCCAGGTGCTGGGAGACCCGCAGCGACAGTCCCTGTTTCATGATGGCAGTCCGATGCGCAGGGGAAACCCCTTACATCTTGAAGTGCTCGCCCAGGTAGACCCGGCGCACGTCGGCGTTGTTGACGATCTCGGACGGCGTGCCCTGCGCCAGCACACGGCCCTCGCTGATGATGTAGGCGTGGTCGCAGATGCCCAGGGTCTCGCGCACATTGTGGTCGGTGATGAGCACACCAATGCCGCGCGCCTTGAGGAAGCTGATGATGCGCTGGATCTCGAACACGGCGATCGGGTCGATGCCCGCGAAAGGCTCGACCAGCAGGATGAAGCGCGGCTGGGTGGCCAGGGCACGCGCGATCTCCACCCGGCGGCGTTCGCCGCCGGACAGTGCCAGCGCAGGCGACAGGCGCAGCTTCTCCACCCGCAGGTCCTGCAGCAGCTCGGTGAGGCGGCGTTCGATCTCGTCCTTGCGCAGCGCCTTGCCCTGCTCGTCGTGCTGCAGCTCGAGCACGGCGCGCACGTTGTCCTCGACGTTGAGCTTGCGGAAGATCGACGCCTCCTGCGGCAGGTAGCTCAGGCCCATGCGCGCGCGCTGGTGGATGGGCATATGCTCGACGCGTTCGTCATCGATGTTGATCTCGCCGGCACTGGCGCGCACCAGGCCCACGATCATGTAGAAGGAGGTGGTCTTGCCCGCCCCGTTGGGGCCGAGCAGGCCCACGACCTCGCCCTTGCGCACGGTCAGGGACACGTCCTTGACGACCTCGCGGCTGCCGTAGAACTTGCGCAGGTGGCGCGCCTCGAGCCGGCTGGGGTCGGGGGCGGGCCGGGAATCGGGAGCGGCCGCGCCGGGTTCGGTATCGGGCGGGGTGGTCGGGCGGTCCGGTACGGTGTCGTCCATCGGCATCGCGGGTTCGCTCACGGCCGCCCTCCGCCCAGCCGGTCGTCGCCGCGCAGCGGCACGCCTGCGGGGGCCTGCGCGGGAGCCGGCGCGGCACTGCGCGGCGTCAGCGTGGCGCGCACGCGCTCGCCGCCCCGTTCGCCGCCCTTCTGGCTGCTGCCGTCCACGGTGAAGATGTCGGTGAGGCTGCTGTACTGGATGGTGGTGCCGGTGACCACGTCGCTGACCTGGGTGCCGCGCAGACGGCGCAGCTGCGCGTCCTTGATCAGCTTGAACACATCGGCCTTGCCGTCGTATTCGATGGTCTCGCTCTCGCCCTCGACAAACTCGTTCTCGCCGTCGCGCTTCTGGCGGAAGGTGGCACGCTGGCCCGGAGCGGCGGTGACCACGCCGAACTGGTAGCCCTGCGGGTCCTGCCGCACCTCGATACGCGCGCCCCGGATCACGATGGTGCCGCGCGTGAGCACCACGTTGCCGGTGAAGACGCTGACCTGCTTGAGGTCGTCATAGCGCAAGGCATCGGCCTCGATGTTCATGGGCTGCAGGCGGTCCGCCTTCTCGGCGTGGACCGTCGCGGCGGCCAGCGCAAGCCCTGCGCACAGCCACAGCCGGGGGAAATAAGACGTCTTGAGAGGCACGAATCTTGCTCTTCGGGGAATGCGGGGCATTGTAATCGGGACAGCAAGCTGGTCCAGCTTTTGCTTTTGCCCCTGCACGGTGCGCGGCCAGGCCCGGGCCGGCGACAGCCCGGACGCCGTTCATGAGAGACTTCCGCCCTGATCCACGCCGCATCCCCTCATGAACCTGCTCTTCGTCGCCGATCCGCTGGAAAGCTTCAAGACCTACAAGGACAGCACCTACGCCATGATGCGCGAGGCGCAGCGCCGC
>JAYNNS010000430.1:0-1226 GCA_038112835.1 Curvibacter sp.
CATTCAAAGGGCGCCACTGGCGCCCTCTTTTTTTGGGGCCGCACGCGGGCCGCGCGCCGCGACGCGCTCAGACCGTGAGCTCGCGCGCGGTGATCTGGTACCGGAACGCGTCGGGCGAATAGGAATCGAGTCGCTCGTCGGCCGTCTCGCAGACCGGGTACATCAGGAAGCCCAGCCGGGGCCCCTGGGCGCCGGGCAGGTCCAGGTCGTGCGCCATGTTCCAGCCCAGCCAGTTGCCCTCCCAGCCGCCGAACAGGCCCCGGTGCACCGGGGCCACCACGGGGTGCAGCACATCCTTGATCCACTCGCCGGTTTCCAGGCGCATGACCTTGGCCACGTCGGCCGGATCGGCCGCCACCCAGCCCTGGTCCCTGAGCCAGACCTCGGCGCGGCAGTGCTGCGCGCCCTTGAGGCTGGCCGGGTTGCCACCCAGTTCCTTGTAGCCGAAGGCCGAGGGCGCCAGGCGCAGGCCGTAGACGTCGCGCGCGGGCAGGCCCACGGCACGACACAGGCCGACGTAGAGCGCATTGATGTCGGCACATTTGCCCCCCAGGTTGCCGGTCTCCAGCATGGTCTTGATGTCGCCCTCGCCGCAGCCGCGCACCTGGGGCTCGCGCCAGCTGTTGCGCACCACCCATTCGTAGAGCGCGCGCGCCTTCTCGACGTCGGTTTTCGCGCCGCGCGTGGCCTCCAGGGCGGTCCGGCGCACGATACCGTCGGTGGGCAGCAGCTCGGTGGGCCGGGTCCAGAAGCGCAGGCCGGCGGCGTCCTCGCGCGCCGGCGCGCGGGCCGCCCAGTCAATGGCGCGGTCGCGCGTCTGGATGCGGCTGCTGAGCTCGACCCAGGGCTTTGTCTCGCCCGGGGCGAATTCGATCTGCAGCAGCCGCGCGCCGTAGCGTGCGTCGCTGGTCATGCGGGTCTGGCCGTTGCTGGCGTAGTGGCTGGCCACCGAACGCTGCCAGTCGCTGTCGATCGAGGGCACGGGCAGCCAGACCCGGGTCTGGCCCTCGGCCTGCTGGACGTCGACGCGGGTGGTGACCTCGAAGGTGCGCCAGGCGCCGGGCCGGGGGGTGAAGGAACGGGAACGCGCGGCGGCCGCCGGCTGGGCCTGGACCTGGGGTGCGGTGTAGGCGGCCGCAAGGGCAGCCGCGTTCATGAGGAAGTGACGACGTGCGGTGGTCATGCAGAGAACTCCGGATGGGGACGAAAAGGTCGCCGGGGCAGGT
>JAYNNS010000430.1:1236-1792 GCA_038112835.1 Curvibacter sp.
TCAAGAGGCCCCGGAGCGACGGGCGCCGCGTCTGGCGGCCATCCGATTATCAATTGCGCAACAACCCGGCGTTTTTCCCTATCTTTCCCCCACAGCGGCTGGGGTATATTGAATTCCACGATGAGAAAACTGCTCGACTCTGCCGAGGTCCTGGACGTACTGCCCGATCCCGGGCTGCCCCGCAGCCGCGGCATCATCCTGCGCGGCCTGCGGGCCGGGCGCAGCAGCCGGGCCCTGGCACAGGCCGTGCTGGAGCAGCTCGGTGCGCGTGATCTGCACGCCCTGGTCGAGACCGAAAACGGCCTGGACGGCCAGGGCCGCTGGCTGCGCCTGTGGCTCACGCCCTGCAGCACCCAGGCCTGGGCCCCGGGTCACGACACCCTGCAGCTGAGCACGACCCTGGGCCTGGACACCCGGGGCCGCAGCGCCGACCTGGAGCGCGAGATCCTCATCACCCTGCTCATGAACCCCACAGGCCTGGATTTCCCCAGCCTGGACGAACTGGTCTCGGCCATCCGCATCCGCCGCAACATCGTGCACGCCGCACGCCGCACCA
>JAYNNS010000431.1:0-1769 GCA_038112835.1 Curvibacter sp.
ACCAGACATTGCCCAGCCCGGAGCTGTGGCGCAGGTTGAGGTCGCTGGCCGTGCCGGCGGGCAGCTCGCCGCCGCCGGCCTGGTACAGGCCCAGCGTCAGCTTGAAGGGCTGGCTGTCCTGGGCCCGGGCCGCCGTCGCGCCCACGGCCAGCAGCAGGACCAGCCAGGCACCGAAATGAAAGCGCAAGAGAGGCTCCCTAGAATGGCTGGATGAAGTTTGCCATCATCCTGGGCCTGCTGGTCATGGCGCCCGCCTGGGCCGCGCGCCCTTTTGTGACCGACGACGCGCGTCTGACCACCGCCGGCAGCTGCCAGCTGGAGAGCTGGACCCGGACCTACGAGCAGCGCCACGAGTTCTGGGCCCTGCCGGCCTGCAACCCGGGCGGCAATCTGGAATTCACCGCCGGCGGCGGCCGGACCCGCGAGGACGGGGCGCCGGCCGGCACCGACTATGTGCTGCAGCTCAAGACCCTGTTCCGGCCGCTGGAGAGCGATGGCTGGGGCTGGGGCCTGGCCCTGGGGCGCATGCAGCCTCCGGGCAGCCAGCCGGGGCCCAACCAGCTCGGCAGCACCTATGCCTATCTGCCGTTTTCCGCCGCGTTCGGACGTGACCGCTATGTCCTGCACGCCAACCTGGGCTGGCTGCGCGACCGCGCCAGCCACCAGGACCGCGGCACCTGGGGGCTGGGTCTGGAGTACTACCCGGTGCCGCGCTTGGCCGTGATCGCCGAGTCTTTCGGCGACGACCGCGCCAAGCCTTACTGGCAGACCGGCCTGCGCTACAGCATCATTCCCGATCTGCTGCAGATGGACACCACGGTGGGCCAGCAGCACGATGGCGGCCGGCCCGGCCGCTGGGTCTCGTTCGGTGTGCGCTGGACGCCCGAACGCCTCTTTCCTGCCCACCGTCCCTGAGGAGATGATTGCGATGAATCCGATGCTGCGAGCGATGAGTACGGTCTGCGTCCTGCTGGGCGCGACCACCGTGCAGGCACAACCGGCGCTCAAGTCCGGCGAGCAGGTCTACCGCGAGACCTGCATGGTCTGCCACGGGCCGGGCCTGGCGAATGCGCCGCGCCTGGGCGACCGGCAGGTCTGGGGCAAGCTCATCACCGAAGGCCAGGCCGTGCTGACCGCACATGCCTGGGTGGGCGTGCGCGCCATGCCGCCCAAGGGCGGGCGCCAGGACCTGAGCCTGGAGGAATTCGCGCGCGCCGTGGCCTGGATGGCGCGGGGCTCGGGCGGCAGCTGGCAGGATCCGGATGTGCGCCTGCTCGAGAGCATCCGCGCCGAGGAGCGCAAGCGCATCGAGCAGCTCAACAGGAAGCCCGCCAAGGGCTGATTGCGCCTCAGGTCCTGTAGGACGGGTCCAGCCGGTCGAGCTTGCGCAGCAGCGCAGGCCAGGCCAGGTTGGCGCCCTGGCCTGCGGTCGCCTTCTTCATCACGCCGGCGATGCCCTGCAGGATCTGCGGGTTGACCATGACCAGCTCGCCGCCGGCCTGGGCATCGATCTGGATGCGGCAGGTGGCCTCGAAGATGTACATGTTGAGGAAGGCGTCGGGGATGGTGCGGCCCACGGTCAGCAGGCCGTGGTTGCGCAGCATGAGGTAGTTGGCCGAGCCCAGGTCGGCCTGCAGGCGCGGCTTCTCCTCGTCGCGCAGCGCCACGCCCTCGTAGTCGTGGTAGGCCAGCGAGCCCAGCACGAAGGTGGACTGCTGGCTGATGGGCAGCACGCCGCATTTCTGCGCGCTCACGGCCACGCCCGCGCG
>JAYNNS010000432.1:0-1759 GCA_038112835.1 Curvibacter sp.
CGCACATGGATGGTCTGCACCTGGCCGTGCCAGGTGTTCTCGTGCGAATGCACCACGTCGAAGCCCCGGCGGGTCTGCCACCAGCTCGACACGGCAAAGACCAGCTGGTTGAGCCAGCGTGGCTTGGCGCCCGTACTGGCCACGCGGTGGTAGTGCAGGCCGGGTACGGGCTGGTTGCTTTCCTGGGAAAAGACGTGGACCTCGTGCCGCGCGGCCAGCTGCTCGGCGATGGCCACGGCATAGCTCTCGGCGCCGCCGCCGGTGCGCGAGAAGTTACGGTTGATGATGGCGATGCGCACACGCTGATCCGGGAATTCAGTAGCCGTGGAACAGGAAGTCCAGGGCAGCCGTGATCTGCTCCTGCTCTTGTGCCAGCGAAGTGGTCACCGTCTTGAGAACACGCCGGGGGATGGCGGCCATTTTCGGCGTCTCCATCAGACAGGCCTGGCCGTGGATATGGAAGACCGGCATCAGCCGGGCCGGCAGCTTGACCTGGGGAAAATGCTGCAGGCTCCTCAGGGGCACCACCACGCGACTGTCCAGGTCATCGAGCAGCCCGCTCTGCACATCCAGCAGGTAGGGCGTCGTGCCGGCATGCTCGCCAGGATTGACATACACATCAAAGCGCGCCATCAGAAAGTTCTCCAGGCCTCCAGCGGCAGCCCCTCAGCTTCCAGGGTGGCGTTGTAGGCCTGAATGAATGCGGCGTGCTCCTGACGCCAGCGCCGGTCCTGTTCGCGCCGGACAGCTTCGCGCAGGTACTGGTCGCACAGCTGGGAAACATTGAGTTGCAACTCCCTGGCGGCGTCCAGCACGTCGGCACTCAGGCTGAGATTGGTCGCGCGCTTGCCGGCCGCACGCACACGTGGCGGCTTGGACGGTTGCGGGAGCTGGGATGCAGCCATTGGCCCTCCAATGCGCAGATAAAGATGCGCATAGTCTAGCACTCCGCCCATGCGCACCCTGCAAATCCGACGGTGGGGCGCACCGAGGAGTTCAAACCAGGCTCAGAGCAGCACGATGTCGTACTGCTCCTGCCACATCGAGGCTTCGCTCTGCAGGGAGATGGGCTTGCCGATGAAGTCGGACAGGCCGGCCAGGTGCTGGCTCTCTTCGTCCAGCAGCAGCTCGATGACCTGGGGCGCGGCCACCACGCGGAATTCACGCGGGTTGAACTGGCGCGCCTCGCGCAGGATCTCGCGCAGGATGTCGTAGGCCACGCTGCGCGCGGTCTTGACGATGCCCTTGCCCTGGCAGCTCGGGCAGGGTTCGCACAGCATGTGGGCCAGCGACTCGCGCGTGCGCTTGCGCGTCATCTCCAGCAGGCCCAGCTGCGAGAAGCCGCCCACCATGGTCTTGACGCGGTCGCGGGCGAGCTGCTTGTGGAACTCGGCGAGCACCGCCTCGCGGTGGTCCTCGCGCGTCATGTCGATGAAGTCGGCGATGATGATCCCACCCAGGTTGCGCAGCCGCAGCTGGCGGGCGATGGCGCCCGCCGCCTCGAGGTTGGTCTTGAAGATGGTGTCGTCGAAATTGCGCGCGCCGACGAAGCCGCCGGTGTTGACGTCGATGGTGGTCAGGGCCTCGGTCTGGTCCACGATGAGATAGCCCCCGGACTTGAGCTCGACGCGCCGACCCAGGGCCTTGCCGATCTCCTCGTCGATGCCGAAGAGGTCGAAGATGGGCCGCTCCCCTTTGTAGTGCTGCAGCTTGGCCGCCGCGGCCGTGATGCGGTCTCCCTGGTGCATGCTGCCGTACT
>JAYNNS010000433.1:0-953 GCA_038112835.1 Curvibacter sp.
TGCCGTACTTGTAGGCCATGGCGACCAGCGTGGGCATCTTGGCGATCAGGCGGATGGCCGCGATGTTGCGGTGTTCCGGATTGTTGATGTCCGTGCTGTCGTGATAGAAGGCCGACAGCGCACCGACCAGGCCCGTCAGCACGGCCATGGGGTGGGCGTCACGACGGAAGCCGCGCAGGAAGAACTGCATCTGCTCGTTGACCATGGTATGGTTGGTCACGAGCTTGTGGAAGTCCTTCTGCTGGGTGGCGTTGGGCAGGTCCCCGTAGAGCAGCAGGTGGCAGGTGTCGAGGTAGTCGCACTGCGTGGCCAGCTGCTCGATGGGATAGCCGCGGTACAGCAGCTCGCCCTTGTCGCCGTCGATGTAGGTGATGGCGGACTGGCAGGAGGCGGTCGAGAGGAAGCCCGGATCGTAGGTGAACATGCCGGTCTGGCCGTACAGCTTGCGGATGTCGATGACATCCGGGCCGATATTGCCCTGGTAGACCGGCAGCTCGATGCTCGGAGCGCCGTTGCTGAACGACAGGGTGGCTTTGTTGTCGGCAAGTTTCATTTCTAGACCTTTCAGGAGGTGGTTCTCAACATCTTCAGTACTTCATGTACCTCTTCACGATCCAGCCCGGGCTCCACCGCGGCCAGCGGCTTGCGGCCGAGGTGCAGGTCGAGCAGATCGTTGTCGCTCAGGTCCATCAGGGCATTGAGGCCCCGGGCCTGGCGCACCGTCAGCGTGGACTCGAACTGGCGGAAAAATCGCTCGATGAAGAGGTCGTTCTCGAGCAGGCCGCGGCGGCAACGCCACTTGAGCTTGCTCAGGGCCCTCTCATCGATCAGTTCATTGTCCACGGCCTACCCTGGTGTTTCGCTTACACCGCCCGGGCGACCATCATTTCCTTGATCTTGCCGATCGCCTTGGTGGGGTTGAGCCCCTTGGGACAGACATCGACGCAGTTCAT
>JAYNNS010000433.1:963-1701 GCA_038112835.1 Curvibacter sp.
GCTGTCGGCGATGAAACGGTAGGCCTGCAGCAGGCCGGCCGGACCGACGAACTTGTCCGGGTTCCACCAGAAGCTCGGGCAGCTCGTGGAGCAGCTCGCGCACAGGATGCACTCGTACAGGCCGTTGAGTTCCTCGCGCTCCTCGGGCGACTGCAGGCGCTCCTTCTCGGGCGGCACGTTGTCGTTGATCAGGTAGGGCTTGATCGAGTGGTACTGCTTGAAGAACTGCGTCATGTCCACGATCAGGTCGCGCACCACCGGCAGGCCCGGCAGGGGCTTGAGCACGATGGGGTCCTTGAGCGTGCGCAGGTTGGTCAGGCAGGCCAGGCCGTTCTTGCCGTTGATGTTCATGGCGTCCGAGCCGCAGACGCCTTCGCGGCAGGAGCGGCGGAAGGACAGCGTGGGGTCGACGGCCTTGAGCTTGACCAGGGCGTCGAGCAGCATGCGCTCGTTGCCCTCGAGCTCGACCTCGAGGGTCTGCATGTAGGGCTTGGCGTCCTTGTCCGGGTCGTAGCGGTAGATCTGGAACGTGCGTTTTTGCATGATGGTCTCTCGGCGGGACGGCTTAGAAGGTTCGAACCTTGGGCGGCACCGACTCGACGGTCAGCGGCTTGAGGTTGACCGGCTTGTAGGTCAGGCTGTTGCTCGCGCTGTGCCACAGGGTGTGCTTCATCCAGTTGGCGTCGTCGCGGCCCAGCGGTGCCACCGGGTCGTCGGCCGGACGCTCGTAGTCGCTCA
>JAYNNS010000434.1:0-1675 GCA_038112835.1 Curvibacter sp.
CTACACCCCCAGGATCATGACCATGCTGGACTTCAACCTGTGGTCCTGGAACAGCCGCATCTTCCCCGGTATCGACTCGCTGAACGTCCGTCTGAACGACAAGGTCCGCATCCGGATCGGCAACCTGACGATGACCAACCACCCCATCCACCTGCATGGCCACGAATTCCTGGTGACCGGCACCGATGGCGGGCCGACCCCCAAGAGCACGCGCTGGTACGAGGTCACCACCGATGTGGCGGTCGGCCAGATGCGCCAGATCGAGTTCCTCGCGGACGAGGAAGGCGACTGGGCCTTCCACTGCCACAAGAGCCACCACACCATGAACGCCATGGGCCATAACTTGCCCACGCTGATCGGCGTGGACCACCGCGGCCTGTCCAGGAAGATCAACAACCTGATCCCGGACTACATGGTCATGGGCGAGCGTGGCATGGCGGACATGACGGAGATGGAGATGCCCCTGCCGGACAACACGGCCCCCATGATGACCGGCGAAGGTCCCTTCGGTTCGGTCGAAATGGGCGGGATGTTCAGCGTGCTCAAGGTGCGGCGCGATCAGAAGCCCGGTGATTACAAGGATCCGGGCTGGTTCAAACACCCTGAGGGCACGGTGGCTCACGAGTACGAAGGCCCGCTCAGCGAACCCGCCCGGTTCAAGGCCGAAGGCGGCCAGTCCATGCCCCGTACGCAGACGCCCAAACAGCCGACCGAAGTCAAGGTACGCAAGCCCCAGTCTCACAGCGGGCACTGATTCTTTTATTCAAGGAGATGTCCATGACATACAAGACCCCAAGCCTGGCCCAAGTGATGGCCCTGATGACGATGGCCCTGTCCAGCGCAGCTTTTGCCGGCGGCAACCATGCCGGCGGCCACAGCCACGGCGATGAAGAGACGGCCATAGGCAGGCCCGGCGTCGCTGCGAGGGTCAACCGCACGATCACCATCGAAATGAACGACAGCATGCGCTACGTGCCTGCAGACCTTCAGGTCAGGCAAGGCGAAACCATCCGCTTTGTGGTCAGGAACGTCGGCAAGGTCAAGCACGAGCTCAGCCTGGGTACGCAGCAGGAGTTGATGGAGCATCTGGAGCAGATGAAGAAGTTCCCCGACATGGAGCACGACGAGCCCAACAAGATCACCCTCGCGCCAGGCAAGCGGGGCGAAATCATCTGGCAGTTCACCCAGGCTGGCGTCGTGAATTTCGCCTGCCTGATGCCCGGCCACTACGAGGCCGGGATGAAAGGCGTTGTTCGGGTCGGCAAGCGATGAGAGATCGATGTTCTTGACACAAATCAAACCCCGACCTCATGAACTCACTACGATGCATTTGGAGTAAAGCGATGAAAGCAATCAGGAAAATTCTGTTGCTCAGTGCCATGTCACTGGGCGTGACCTGGCCGTTGATCGGTGCCGCCCAGGCGATGATGGAGCACGGCAAATCCAGCATGTCTGGGGCGGCCATGATGACCGACGGTGAGGTCCGCAAAGTTGATCAGGCCGCTGGCAAGGTCACGATCAAGCATGGCGACATCAAGCATCTGGACATGCCCGGCATGACCATGGTCTTCACCGCCAAGGACAAGCGTGTTCTGAACAACATCAAGACTGGGGACAAGATCAAGTTCATGGCCGTCACTGAAGGAGGCAAGTTCTTCGTGACCGAAATCCAGCC
>JAYNNS010000435.1:0-1671 GCA_038112835.1 Curvibacter sp.
GCTACAAGGAGCGGCGCGAACTCGAGGCCCTGCCGGACTTCATCGATGCGCTGGAGCGGGAGCAGGCCCGGATACGACAGGAACTTGCCGACGGGAGCCTGTACGCCAGCGACCCGCAGCGCGCAGCCGCCCTGTACAGCCGCGACGCAGCGATCGAAGAAGAACTGATGGACGCACTGGAGCGCTGGGAAACGCTGTCGGCCCGTAGCGCTTGACGGGCTGCTCAGACCCGGTAGCGATCACTGCCGCCGCTGCTCAGGCGGGCCAGCAACGCCGGGGCGATGGCCGTCAGGGGCAGCACTTCATCGGCTGCGCCCTGGGCAATGGCCTCGCGCGGCATGCCGAAGACCACGCAGCTGGCTTCGTCCTGCACATAGTTGTAGCTGCCGGCGTCCTTCATCTCGCGCATGGCCCGGGCGCCGTCATTGCCCATGCCGGTCAGCATGATGCCGAAGGCGTTGGGGCCGACGACCTGGGCGCAGGAATGGAACAGCACCTCGACCGAGGGCTTGTGCCGGTTGACCGGCTCGCCGTCCTCGACCACGGCAATGTAGTTCGCACCGCTGCGGTCGACGCGCAGATGCCGGCCACCCGGCGCAATGTAGGCATGCCCAGGCAGGATGCGCTCGCCGTGGACCGCCTCCTTGACCGTGATCTGGCACAGGCCGTTGAGACGGGTCGCAAAGCTGGTGGTAAAGCCGGGCGGCATGTGCTGGGTGATCACGATGCCCGGAGAGTCGGCCGGCATGCGGGTGAGGATCTCCTTCACCGCCTCGGTCCCCCCCGTCGAAGAGCCGATGCAGATCAACTTTTCGGTCGAGACGCGCCCGAGCGGCCGGACCGGCGCCACCGGAGCACCCGGGCTTGCCGCAGCGCCTGCCGGCGTCGAAAGGGCTGGGGCGCGGCGCACATGTGCCGAGGCCGCGATGCGAATCTTCTCGACGATCTGGTCGGAAAGCTCCTTGATGCCTTCGGCCAGCCCGATGCGGGGTTTGGCAATGAAATCGATCGCCCCCAGCTCCAGCGCCCGCATGGTGACCTCGGCCCCCTGCTGCGTGAGCGTGGAGACCATGAGCACGGGCATCGGGCGCAGCCGCATCAGGCGACCGAGAAAATCGATGCCGTCCATGCGCGGCATCTCGACATCCAGGGTGATCACGTCAGGATTGAGCTCGCGGATCATCTCGCGCGCGATCAGCGGATCGTTGGCGGCCCCCACGCACTCCATATCGCGCTGCCGGTTGATGATTTCGGCCAACAGGCTGCGCACCAGGGCCGAGTCGTCCACCACCACCACGCGTATCTTCTTCAAGTTCAGCCTCGTCAGAACAGGTCGATCGAGCCGCCCGAGGTGGTCATGGCCACGGTCGCCGCATTGCCCGTGCGCTCATCGAAAACGAGCGCCTCGGGACGCGCGTCGCCCAGGCTCTAGAGCACTTCCTAACCTCCAGGCGCTTGACCAGGGCCTTGCCGGTCACCGGGAAGAAACAGACCTTGCGCGGATGGATGTCCAGCACATCCTGGGACACCACGGGAATGCGCTCGGTGGCCAGGTAGTCCAGCACGAACTTGGTATTGCGCTCGCCCACGTTCATGGTGGTGAAGCCGGCCATCACCGCGCCTCCACCGAACACCTTGGCCTGCATGGTCTCGCGTCGCGCGCCCATTTTC
>JAYNNS010000436.1:0-1617 GCA_038112835.1 Curvibacter sp.
CGGCCGCCTGCGCGGCATCGCGCTGCGCGACGATGCCCGCGACCTGGGATTCGAAGGCCTGGACCGAGCCGCGCACCCGCTGCAGGATCTGCTCGCGCGCCAGGCCGCTGTCGCCCGGACCCCAGAAGAGGTCGGCCACCCCGTCCTGTGCCAGGGTGTCGAGGGCCGTGGAAATATCGCCCAGCAGCCGGAAATGCCGGCCCTGCTCCTGCAGCGCGGCCAGCTCGCTGTCATAGGCCTGGCGCTTGACGCGCTCGGTCTGGGCCCGTTGCCGGTGGCGGGCGATGTGCCCTCTCAGGCTCTGGGCCTGATGTTCATAGGATGTGATCACGGTAAGCCGCCGCCTTATTCTTTCTGGTTCACGGCCAGGGCGATCCGGGTGTAGCCGGCATGACTGCTGGTCGCCATCAGCTTCTTCAGCACCCGGAAGGGCACGGTGCGGTCACCCGCGATCGTCACCTCCTGGCTGTTGGCTTCGGCCTCGGCGCTCTTGTTCGCGGTCTCGGTCCGGATGCGGATCATGGCCTCGCGCAGCGATTCGATGTTGTCCTGCGGGCTGTCCAGGATGTCGGCCACCAGGGCCACAGGCTGGTTGTCGAGGTAGACCGCCACCTTGTCGACCGCCAGCACGATGGTCTTGCGCGGGGTCGTCTCGACGATCGACTCCGGCAGCTTGACCGAGTCCGGCGGGGTCACCTCGGTGCCGGTCCCCTGGTTCACCAGCAGGTAGAGCACGAGGATGGTGAACACGTCCATCAGCGAGGTCAGGTTCAGGCTCACCAGCGCCGGCTTGCGGCTGCCCAGCTTGCGTTTGATGCGTGCACTCATGGCGCGTCCCCGATCGAGACCTGGGGGAAGAGCACCATGCGGCCCGGCTTGTCCTCGCCGGGGACCGGGATCTTGAGCACCTTGACGGCATCCATGACGCCGATCAGCGTCTCGTAGGGGATGTCGGGCTCCAGCAGGACGGCCACGTCCTGCTTGTCCTGGTTCGCTTCCTTGAGCGGGCGCAGGCTTTCCGAGAGTTTCTGGAAGTCATGGCGGCCGCCCGAGACCGGGATGCTGACCTGCACGGACTGGCCGTTGCCGATCTGGATGGCGTTCTTGCGGATGATGACCTCGATCGTGACCGCGGGCTTGAGCGAGGAGGAGGGCCCCCCGGCCGCGCTGGGCAGGTTCATCTCCTGGATCGTGATCTTGGAGAAGACGGCGGTCAGCAGCAGGAAGGGGATCAGCACCACCATCAGGTTCATGAAGGTGGTCATCTCCAGCTCGACGTCCTCAATCTTGCGTCTTTTGCTCATGGTCCAGGTCCTGCTGGCGACCGCGGGTGGCAGCGCGCGAGATGGCGTTGAGCGTCTTGACCGAGGCGATCTCGAGGCTGTCGATGATGCCGCCCGACTTGGTCGTCAGGAACAGGTTCACGATCAGCAGCGGGATCGCCACGATGAGGCCGAAGGCCGTGGTGTTCATGGCCACCGAGATGCTGGCCGACAGCAGGTTGGCCTTTTCGGCGGGGGCGGCATTGGCCACGGCGTCGAAGGCCTGGATCAGGCCGACAATCGTGCCCAGCAGGCCCAGCAGCGTGGCGAGGTTGGCGAAGAGGGCGATGTAGGC
>JAYNNS010000437.1:0-1617 GCA_038112835.1 Curvibacter sp.
CGACCCGGCCCAGTGCCGCAAACTCATCGAACGCGCGGTGGAGCGCTTCGGCTGGCTCGATGTGCTGGTCAACAATGCCGGCGTCTCGGCCCAGGCCCTTTTCGAGGAGGTGCAGCCCGAGCACCTGGGCTGGTACGAGGACCTGATGCGCGTGAACCTCTGGGGCTCGGTCTGGTGCACGCACGCCGCCCTGCCCCACCTGCGGTCCAGCCGGGGCCAGATCGTGGCCGTCTCCTCGCTGGCCGGCCTCGTGGGCGTGCCCGGGCGCACCGCCTACAGCGCGAGCAAGTTCGCCATGACCGGCTTCTTCGAGGCCCTGCGCGCCGAGCTCAAGCCCGCCGGCGTGAGCGTGACCACGGCCTATCCCGGCGTGGTGGCGAACAACAACGTCAGCCTGAAGGTCACGGCTGGCCAGCCCGCGGGCAGCAGCGGCCTGAAGGAGGACGACGCCATGCCGGTGGACGTCTGCGCGCGGCTCATCCTCGAGGGCATGAACGCGCGCCGGCGCGAGGTCGTCATGACCCGCAAGGGCAAGCTCGGCCGCTTCATCAAGCTGCTGGCACCGGGTCTGGTCGAGAACATGGCTCTGGCCGCCCTCAAGGACGGCGTCAAACCCCGATGAGCGTGCTGCCACACGGGGCCGAGGCACCGTCGGCCTGGGTGCAGCGCTGGTCGCATCTGGTGCGTCCCGGCGGCACGGTGCTCGACGTAGCCTGCGGCCACGGCCGCCACCTGCGCTGGTTCGCGCAGCGCGGCCACGCGGTCACGGGCGTGGACCGCAACCCGGAGGCGATCGCTGCGGTCGCCTCCCTGGGCACGGCGGTGCAGGCCGACATCGAGAACGGCCCCTGGCCCCTGCTGCACGAGGGCCGACCCCGCACCTTCGATGCCGTGGTGGTGACCCACTACCTCTGGCGCGCCCTTTTCCCCACCCTGCTGGCGAGCCTGGCGCCCGGCGGCGTGCTGATCTACGAGACCTTTGCCGCCGGCAACGAGCGCGTGGGCAAGCCCTCGCGCCCCGACTTCCTGCTGCAGACCGGCGAGCTGCTGCGTGTCTGTGCCGGCCTGCGCATCGTGGCCTACGAGGACGGCTACCTCGCCTCGCCTGCGCGCTACGTCCAGCGCATCGCGGCCGTGCGCGAGGCTCCCCTGTCCACGGCTGGCGGGCCCGCGCGTTATTCCCTCTGAGCCCCCGGGGCCCGGGGCCCGGGCGGCGGCGCTCGGTAGAATGCACCATCCACCTGAATCCAACTTCCCCGCTTCGGACATGACTTCCTCCTACCGCCGGATCACCGGCAGCATCGTGGCCCTCGTCACCCCCCTGCACGAGGACGGCAGCGTCGACTACCCCGCCCTGCGCCGACTGATCGACTGGCACATCGCCGAAGGCACGGACTGCATCGGCGTGGTCGGCACCACCGGCGAGTCGCCGACGGTCAACGTCGAGGAGCACTGCGAGATCATCCGCGTGTCCGTGGAGCAGGCCAAGGGCCAGGTGCCCATCATGGCCGGCTGCGGTGCCAACTCCACGGCCGAGGCCATCGAGCTCGCCCGCTTCGCCAAGAAGGTCGGCGCCGACTGCCAGCTGCAGGTCGTGCCCTACTACAACAAGCCCAC
>JAYNNS010000438.1:0-1608 GCA_038112835.1 Curvibacter sp.
GCTGTGGACCTTTTTGATGCCATGCCCTCGGTGGGCCGCAAGTTCCTGCTCGCGGGCAAGGGCGGGCTCAATCTCACGCATGCCGAAGGCGCGGACCGATTCGCCGAGCGCTACGGTGCGCGGCGCTCGCAGATCGAGGGCCTGCTGCGCGACTTCGGCGCGCACGAGCTGCGTGCCTGGGCGCAGGCATTGGGCATCGCGACCTTCGTCGGCACTTCGGGGCGTGTCTTCCCGCAGGATATGAAGGCCGCGCCCCTGCTGCGTGCCTGGCTGCAGCGCCTGCGCCATCCAGGCCACGGCGCAGCGGGCGTGGCTTTCCACATGCGGCACCGCTGGACCGGCTGGGCCGAAGACGGGTACACCCTGCGTTTTGAAACACCGCAAGGTGAGCGGCAGGTCAACGCCGACGCCGTGGTGCTGGCCCTGGGCGGGGGCAGCTGGGCGCGGCTGGGCTCGAACGGCGCCTGGGTGCCCCTGCTGGCCGCGCGCGGCGTGGCGGTGGCCCCGCTGCTGCCGGCCAACTGCGGTTTCGACGTGGCCCTGCAATGCGCGCTGCCGCCCCAGGGCCAGGCCCTGCCCGTGCAGGCCGTGCCGGCGCGCGCGGGCTGGAGCGAGTTCTTCGCCAGCCGCCATGCCGGCCAGCCCTTCAAGACCGTGGCCATCTGCTGCACGGACAGCCAGGGCCGGCGTTTCGAGCGCAAGGGCGAGTTCGTGGCCACAGCCACAGGCGTGGAGGGCAGCCTGATCTATGCGGCATCCGCACTGTTGCGCGAGGAGATCATCCGCAACGGCCACGCCATGCTGCAGGTGGACCTGCTGCCGGATTGGACGGCCGAGCGCGTGCGCGCCGAGGTGCTGCACCCGCGCGGCTCGCGTTCGCTCTCCAGCCACCTCAAGAGTCGGCTGGGTCTGGACGGCATCAAGGCCGCGCTGCTGCACGAGGTGCTGGGCAAGGAAGGCGTGCACGACATGGAGGCCCTGGCCCGGGCCATCAAGGCCGTGCCGCTGCGGCTCGTGGCGGCGCGCCCGATCGACGAGGCCATCAGCAGCGCCGGTGGCGTGCTGTTCGAGGCGCTGAACCCGGATCTGATGTGCGAGGCCCTGCCCGGCGTGTTCTGTGCCGGCGAGATGCTGGACTGGGAGGCGCCGACGGGGGGCTACCTGCTCACGGCCTGTTTTGCCAGCGGCAGGCGGGCCGGCCAGGGCGTGCTGCGGCGGCTCGGGACATGAAAAAAGCCGCTGGCGGCTGCCAGCGGCTTGCTGAATGAGGTGACGGACCTGGATCCTGGCACTGACTCCACAGTTAGGGCTGCTTGGTTCCCCACCTGACCCGGTTGGCCGCTTCACCATGCAGGGAGGCCCGTCGCTTCGTATTGTAAGGGCTACCCCGCGGATTTAAAGGCCGGGGTGCACAAAAGCACGGCAATCCACACCTTAGAATCGCCGCATGTCCTATCTCGTGCTCGCGCGCAAATACCGGCCGAAAAGCTTCACCGAAATGGTGGGCCAGGAGCATGTGGTGCGGGCCCTGGGCAATGCGCTGCAGACGCAGCGCCTGCACCATGCCTACCTGTTCACGGGCACGCGCGGCGTGGGCAAGACCACGGT
>JAYNNS010000439.1:0-1600 GCA_038112835.1 Curvibacter sp.
CCACCTTCCGCCGGGCTGCGGCCGAGGCCGACGCCATCATCACCAGCGGCGGCGTGAGCGTGGGCGAGGCCGACCACACCAAGACCATGATGAAGAAGCTGGGTGACGTGGCCTTCTGGCGCATCGCCATGCGCCCGGGCCGGCCCATGGCGGTCGGCCGCATTGCCGCGGGGCCACGCTCCTGCGTGCTCTTCGGGCTGCCGGGCAACCCGGTGGCGGTGATGGTGACCTTCCTCGCCTTCGTGCGCCCGGCCCTGCTCAAGATGGCGGGCGGCAGCGCCGCGCCGTCGCCGCTGCTGCGCGCGCGCAGCCTGGAGCCCCTGCGCAAGAAGCCCGGGCGGACCGAATACCAGCGCGGCATGGTCAGCACCGCGGCGGACGGCACGCTGCAGGTGCGCACCACGGGCAACCAGGGCTCGGGCGTGCTGAGCTCCATGGTGCAGGCCAACGGCCTGATCGTGCTGCATCACGGCCAGGGCAACGTGGCCGTGGGTGACGAGGTCGACGTGATGATGTTCAGCGGCGCGATCTGAGTCCGGTACCGAGTCCGGCGCCCGGGCGCTGCCGGCCCCAGGCACGGACCAGGGCGAACCAGGCCATGCAGGCTGCAGCCGCGGCCACCGCCACCGCGAGCGGACCGGGCCCGATGGGCGCCATGCGCAGCACCGTGCCCAGCGGCGGCAGGTAAAGGGCCAATCCCAGCAGCAGCAAGGTGAAGGCGCTCACGCCCCAGAGCATGGGGTTGGGCACGCGCACGGCCGCGAACAGCCCGGACGTGCCGCTGCGGCTGAAGTGGATCAGCGCCAGGTTGCCCAGCACCAGGGCCGCAAAGGCCAGGCTGCGCGCCTCGCCCTCGCCGAGCGTGCGCAGCCCCCAGAGATAGACCGCGAGCACCGCCGCCAGCACGCCCAGGCCCTGCAGGACCGCGCGCAGCAGGGCCGGCGCATCGAACAGCGGCTCCAGCGGAGCACGCGGCGGGCGCTGCATGACGTCGGACTCGGCCGGTTCGGCCTCGAAGACCATGGCGCAGGCCGGATCGATGGCCAGCTCCAGCAGGGCGATGTGCATGGGAAACAGCACGATGGGCCAGCCCAGCAGCAGGGGCAGCAGGGCCATGCCCGCGATGGGCACATGCACCGCGATGATGTAGGCCATGGCCTTGCGCAGGTTGCCGTAGATGCGCCGCCCCTGGCGCACCGCGCGCACGATGGAGGCAAAGTTGTCGTCCACCAGCACCAGCGCGGCCGCCTCCCGCGCCACATCGGTGCCGCGTGCCCCCATGGCCACCCCGACATGCGCGGCCTTGAGCGCCGGCGCGTCGTTGACGCCATCGCCCGTCATGGCCACCACGGCTCCGTCCGCCTGCAGGGCCTGCACGATGCGCAGCTTCTGTGCCGGAGCAATGCGCGCGCAGATGCCCACCGTGCGCAAGCGCTGCTGCAACGCCGGGTCGGAGAGCTGCGCCAGTTCGTCCCCCGTGAGCACATCCTGCGCGTCGAAGCCGGCCTGGGCCGCGATGGCACGCGCGGTCACGGGATAGTCGCCCGTGATCATCACCACGCGGATGCCGGCCTCGCGGCACTCGCGCACGGCCTGCGGG
>JAYNNS010000440.1:0-1588 GCA_038112835.1 Curvibacter sp.
CGCCCCCGAGATCATGGAGTGCGTGGCCGGCAGCTGCGAGTACAAGCTCAAGGGCTCGGACACCTGGGTCAAGTCCTCGGCCGGCGAGAAGTTCAACGTGCCGGGCAACTCCTCGTTCGAGATCCGCGTGAGCGAGCCCTATCACTACATCTGCCACTTCGGTTGATAAAAGCGACTGCGGAGTCGTGATGCTTCGTCGCAGCCCCGAGAAAATCCTCATGCACGGCCCGTGCGTTCCGGTTTTCTTCGCTCCCCCGCGCCTCGCCTGAGGACTCCTCGCGACGCCTTCGACAACAAGACTGGACCTCTTTATGGCCACCATCCTGCAAAACCTCCCCGTCGGCCAGAAGGTCGGCATCGCCTTCTCCGGCGGTCTGGACACCAGCGCCGCCCTGCTGTGGATGCAGAAGAAGGGCGCCGAGCCCTACGCCTACACGGCCAACCTGGGCCAGCCCGACGAGTCCGACTACGACGCCATCCCGAAAAAGGCCCTGGCCTACGGCGCGAAGATCGCGCGCCTGATCGACTGCCGCCGCCAGTTGGCCCACGAAGGCATCGCCGCGCTGCAGTCCGGCGCCTTCCACATCACCACGGCCGGCGTGACCTACTTCAACACCACGCCGCTGGGCCGAGCCGTCACCGGCACCATGCTGGTGGCCGCGATGAAGGAGGACGACGTCAACATCTGGGGCGACGGTTCGACTTTCAAAGGCAATGACATCGAGCGCTTCTACCGCTACGGCCTGCTGACCAACCCCGCGCTCAAGATCTACAAGCCCTGGCTGGACCAGGCCTTCATCGACGAACTCGGCGGCCGCAAGGAGATGAGCGAGTTCCTGATCGCCAACGGCTTCGACTACAAGATGTCGATCGAGAAGGCCTACAGCACCGACAGCAACATGCTGGGCGCCACCCACGAGGCCAAGGACCTGGAGCACCTGAACTCCGGCATCCGCATCGTCAACCCCATCATGGGCGTGGCGTTCTGGAAGGACGAGGTCGCGGTGAAGCGCGAGGAAGTCACCGTGCGCTTCGAGGAAGGCCAGCCGGTGGCCCTGAACGGCCAGACCTTCAGCGACCCCGTGGCCCTGATCCTCAAGGCCAACGAGATCGGCGGCCGCCACGGCCTGGGCATGAGCGACCAGATCGAGAACCGCATCATCGAGGCCAAGAGCCGCGGCATCTACGAAGCCCCCGGCCTGGCCCTGCTGCACATCGCCTACGAGCGCCTGGTCACCGGCATCCACAACGAGGACACGATCGAGCAGTACCGCATCAACGGCATGAAGCTCGGCCGCCTGCTCTACCAGGGCCGCTGGTTCGACCCGCAGGCCATCATGCTGCGCGAAGCCGCCCAGCGCTGGGTGGCCCACGCCGTCACCGGCGAGGTCACGCTGGAACTGCGCCGCGGCAACGACTACTCCATCCTCAACACCGACAGCCCCAACCTGACCTACGCGCCCGAGCGCCTGTCGATGGAAAAGGTGGAAGACGCGCCCTTCAGCCCACTGGACCGCATCGGCCAGCTGACCATGCGCAACCTGGACATTACCGACACCCGAGCCAAACTGGGCGTGTATGCACATAC
>JAYNNS010000441.1:0-1580 GCA_038112835.1 Curvibacter sp.
TGGGCCTGCTGGCTGAGTTTTTCGTAGGCCGATTCGCGGTCCAGCGTCTTTTCGTAGACGCCGGCCACCACCGAGCCGCTGAGCAGGGCCTGGCGCTGCTGCGGACTCACAGGGCCGATCTGGCTGCCTGGCGGCAGCACGTAGACGCGCTCGGTCACGCCGGGCCGCCCCTTCTCGTCGAGCAAGCTCACCAGGGCCTCGCCCACGCCGAGTTCGGTGATGGCGGTGGCGATGTCGAGCCTGGGGTTGGCGCGCATGGTCTCGGCAGCCGATTTCACGGCCTTCTGGTCGCGCGGGGTGAAGGCGCGCAGGGCGTGCTGCACGCGGTTGCCCAGCTGGCCCAGCACCGTGTCCGGGATGTCCAGCGGGTTCTGGGTCACGAAATACACGCCCACGCCCTTGGACCGCACCAGGCGCACCACGAGCTCGATGCGCTCCAGCAGGGCCTTGGGCGCATCGTTGAACAGCAGGTGCGCCTCGTCGAAGAAGAAGACCAGCTTGGGCTGGTCCACATCGCCCACCTCGGGCAGCTGCTCGAAGAGCTCGGACAGCAGCCACAGCAGGAAAGTGGCGTACAGGCGCGGCGCGTTCATCAGTTTGTCTGCGGCCAGCACATTGACCACGCCCTGGCCGTCCCGGGTCTGCATGAAGTCGGCGATGTCGAGCATGGGCTCGCCGAAGAACTGGCTGCCGCCCTGTTCCTCGATCTGCAGCAGGCCGCGCTGGATGGCGCCGATGCTGGCGGCGCTGATGTTGCCGTACTGGGTGCGGAACTGCGCGGCGTTGTCGCCCACGTGCTGGCACATGGCGCGCAGGTCTTTCAGGTCCAGCAGCAGCAGGCCCTGGTCATCGGCGATCTTGAAGACCAGCTGCAGCACGCCTTCCTGGGTGTCGTTGAGGTTGAGCATGCGGCCCAGCAGCAGGGGGCCCAGGTCGCTGATGGTGGCGCGCACGGGATGGCCTTGCTCGCCGAACACGTCCCACAGCGTGGTGGGACAGGCCAGGGGCGGGGGCGCTTCCAGGCCCCGCTCGGCCAGCACCTTGGCGAGCTTGTCGCCGATCCGGCCGGCCTGGGAGATGCCCGTCAGGTCGCCCTTGATGTCGGCCAGGAAGACGGGCACGCCGATCCTGGAGAAGCCCTCGGCCAGGGTCTGCAGGGTGATGGTCTTGCCGGTGCCGGTGGCGCCGGTGATCAGGCCGTGGCGGTTGGCCTTGTCGGGGCGCAGAAAGCACTGGACGTCGCCGTGCCGGGCAATCAGGATGGGTTCGGCCATGGAAATCCCTAAAAGTACAATCTCGGTCTTTGCAATAGCCTAACAAATCCCGAGGACCTTCCCATGGCTGGACACAGTAAGTGGGCCAATATCCAACACCGCAAGGGTCGTCAGGACGAGAAGCGCGGCAAGATCTGGACCCGCATCATCCGCGAAATCACCGTGGCCGCACGCCAGGGCGGCGGTGACCCGTCCGCCAATCCGCGTCTGCGCCTGGCCATCGACAAGGCCAAGGCCGCCAACATGCCCGCCGACCGCGTCAAGTACAACATCGACAAGGCCACGGGCAACCAGGAAGGTGTCAAT
>JAYNNS010000442.1:0-1567 GCA_038112835.1 Curvibacter sp.
GTCTGAGCCCCTGGGACGTGGCCGCAGGTTCGCTGCTGGTCACCGAGGCCGGTGGTCTGGTGGGCAACTTCACGGGCGAGCCCGAGTTCATGGAACACAAGGAATGCCTGGCCGGCAACCCGCGCATCTACGGCCAGCTCGTGCCCATCCTGCACAAGTACAGCAAGTTCGCCGGCGCCGGCGACAAGGCCCAGGCGCGCCAGAACGCCGAGAAGCTCAGCCTGCCCGGCGCCGCCAACGGCGAGACCGGCGACGGGCGCGACCAGGGCAATTTCGAGTAAGTCTGTCGGTCTGGAACGGCCTGCCTACGCAGGCACGACCGTGTGCCCCAGCGGGCCCGGCCGCCCGAACAGATAGCCCTGGAAGACGGTGCAGCCGTTGTGCAGCAGGAACTGGCGCTGCCCCTCGTTTTCCACCCCTTCGGCCACGGCCAGCAGCTCCATGCTCTGGGCCAGAGCCAGGATGGTGCGCACGATGGCCGCGTCGTTGGGATCGGTCAGCACATCGCGCACGAAGCTCTGGTCGATCTTGAGCTGGTCCAGCGGCAGGCGCTTGAGGTAGCTCAGCGAGGAGTAGCCGGTGCCGAAGTCGTCCAGCGCAAAGCGCACGCCACGCTCGCGCAGCGCGCCCATCTTGCGGATCGCGTCCTCCACATCGGAGATCAGCACGCTCTCGGTGATCTCGAGCTTGAGGCGCTGTGGATCGGCCCCGGTCTCGTCCAGCACGGCCAGCACCTGGGCCACGAAATCGTTCTGGCGGAACTGGCGTGCACTCACATTGACCGCCAGGCTCAGGGCCCGCGTGGCCGGCTCCAGCGCCCAGTTCACGAGCTGGCGGCAGGCCGTGCGCAACACCCACTGGCCGATGGTCAGGATCAGGCCCCCCTGCTCGGCCAGGGTGATGAACTCGCCCGGCGGCACCAGGCCGCGGCGCGGATGGCGCCAGCGCAGCAGCGCCTCGTAGCCCTGGATCTGGTTGCCCCCGTCGACCAGGGGCTGGTAATGCAGCAGCAGCTCCTCGCGCTGCAGGCCCATGCGCAGGTCGGCGTCGAGCGCGGCACGCGCCAGCACGGCGGCCTGCATCTGCGGGTCGAAGAAGCGCATGGTGTTGCGCCCGGCCGCCTTGGCCTGGTACATGGCCACATCGGCGCGCTTGAGCAGTTCGTCCACCCCCAGCGCCGAGCCCGCGAACAGGGTGATGCCGATGCTCGGTGAGCTGCTGTGCTGGCGCCCGATGAGCTCGTAGGGCGTGTTGAGCCGCTTGAGGATCTTCTCGGCCACCAGCTCGGCCTGGCGCGCGGCATCGGCGTCGCTCTCGTTCAGGTCTTCGAGCATCACCACGAACTCGTCGCCGCCAAAGCGCGCGGCCGTATCGCCCTCGCGCAGGCAGCTCACCAGGCGCAGCGCCACCTGTTCCAGCAGCAGATCGCCCACGTCGTGGCCCAGGGTGTCGTTGAGGTCCTTGAAGTTGTCCAGGTCGATGAAGAGCAGCGCGCCGTAGCGCCTGCTGCGCGCGCTCGTGACCTGGGCATGGGCCAGCCGGTCGACCAGCAGGCGGCGGTTGGGCA
>JAYNNS010000443.1:0-1555 GCA_038112835.1 Curvibacter sp.
GCGCCCGGCCTCGGCCAGCCGGGGCTCGAAGCGGCGCTGCAATTGCCAGAGTGCCGACAGCTCATCCGCCCCGGCCCACAGGCCGCCGGCCAGGCCCGCCAGGCCGGCGGCGCCGAAGGCCGTGGTCTCGGTCAGCGCCGGGCGCAGCACGGGCACGCCCAGGCAGTCGGCCTGCAGCTGCATGAGCAGGTCGTTGCGGCTGGCACCGCCATCCACACGCAGCTCGCGCAGCGGCACGCCCGCGTCCTGCCCCATGGCCTCGAACACGTCGGCCGTCTGCAAGGCTATCGCCTCCAGCGCCGCGCGGGCGATGTGGGCCCGGGTCGTGCCGCGCGTCATACCCACCAGGGTGCCGCGGGCGTGGCCGTCCCAGTCGGGTGCCCCCAGGCCGGCGAAGGCCGGCACCAGATAGACATCCTGGGTGTCGGGCACGCTGGCCGCCAGGGCCTCGATCTCGCTGGCCGACTGGATGATCTGCAGGCCGTCGCGCAGCCACTGCACGGTGGCCCCGGCCATGAAGACCGATCCCTCCAGCGCATAACAGGCCGGTGTATGCGGCCCGAGCCAGGCCACGGTGCCCAGCAGCTGGTGCTGGCTGTGCACGGCCGTATCGCCCGTGTTCATGAGCATGAAGCAGCCCGTGCCGTAGGTGTTCTTGGCCATGCCCGGCGCGAAACAGGCCTGGCCGAAGGTGGCGGCCTGCTGGTCGCCCGCGATGCCGGCCACGGGTACGGCCGCTCCCAGCAGGCTGGCCTCGGTCTCGCCGAAGACGCCGCTGGAAGGGTGCACCTGAGGGAGCACGGCGTGCGGGATGGTGAACAGGTTCAGCAGCTCCTCGTCCCACTGCAGGGTGTGGATGTTGAAGAGCAGGGTGCGCGCGGCATTGCTCGCGTCGGTCGCGTGCACTTCCCCGCCCGTGAGGTTCCAGAGCAGCCAGCTGTCGATGGTGCCGAAGGCCAGCTCGCCGGCCTCGGCGCGTGCACGCGCACCCGGCACATGGTCCAGCAGCCATTGCAGCTTGGTGGCCGAGAAATAGGCGTCGAGCACCAGGCCCGTTTTGCGCTGGATGCGCGGCGCCCAGCGCGGGCGCAGGGTGTCGCAGAGCGCGGCGGTGCGCCGGTCCTGCCAGACGATGGCGCGCGCCACGGGCTCGCCCGTGCGGCGGTCCCAGAGCACCGTGGTCTCGCGCTGGTTGGTGATGGCCAGGGCACGCAGCTGCCGGGCCTCCAGCCCCGCACGCTGCAGGGCCTGGCGTGCCACGGCCAGCTGGCTGCGCCAGATCTCGGTCGCGTCGTGTTCGACCCAGCCGGCCTGTGGGAAGTGCTGGGCGAATTCCTGCTGCGCCAGGGCCACGACCCGGCCCTGGCGGTCGAACACCAGGGCGCGTGAACTGGTCGTGCCCTGGTCCAGGGCAAGGATATGGTCCGTCGACATGGAAAGAGAGCCTAACGCAAACTGCGACAATGGACACAGGAACGAACCCTGAGGCCGCCCGCCGGGCGCGGCCATCCTGTCCCGCTAGCAACACCATGAACGAACGCATTGCCATCATCGG
>JAYNNS010000444.1:0-1550 GCA_038112835.1 Curvibacter sp.
GCGCAGGCCCTCGCGGCGCGCGCGCAGCAGGAAGGCGCCGATGGTGGACTCCTCGGTGAAGACCATGTGGTGGAAGCCTTCGTAGGGCGCTGCCAGTTCAGGAAATTTCCCCGAGGCTTCCCAGTCGAAGCTGCCGCCGTCCACCACCACGCCGCCGATCACCGTGCCGTGGCCGCTGAGGAACTTGGTGGCCGAGTGATAGACCAGGTCCGCGCCATGCTCGAAGGGCTTGATCAGCCAGGGCGAGGTCAGGGTGGAGTCCACCAGCAGGGGCACGCCGGCCTCGTGGGCGATGGCGCTGACGGCGGGGATGTCCAACACGTCCAGGCCCGGATTGCCCACGGTCTCGCCGAAGAAGAGTTTGGTGTTCGGGCGCACTGCGGCGCGCCAGCCGTCGAGGTCGCCGGGTTTGACGAAGGTGGTCTCGATCCCGAAGCGCCGCAGCGTGTAGTGCAGCAGGTTCTGGCTGCCGCCGTAGAGGGCGGTGCTGGCCACGATGTGCGAGCCCGCGCCCATGAGGGTGGCGATGCTCAGGTGCAGGGCGGCCTGGCCGCTGGCGACAGCGATGGCGCCGATGCCGCCTTCGAGCGCGGCCATGCGCTGCTCGAACACCGCGTTGGTGGGGTTGCTGATACGGCTGTAGACGTGGCCGGCGCGCTCCAGGTTGAAGAGCGAGGCCGCGTGTTCGCTGGATTCGAAGACGAAGGAGGTCGTCAGGTGGATGGGCACGGCGCGCGCGCCGGTGGCGGGGTCGGGCGCGGCCCCGGCGTGCAGGGCCAGGGTGTCGAAGCCGGGGTCGGAATAGCCGGGCATGGTCGTCTCCGTTCTTTGTGTGTCGGGGCGCCACAGCTGTCGCAAGCCCCTCTTGACCCGTGACGGGTTTACGTCTTATTGTGGGCTATATTCGACTCCGGACCGAGTCACGAGGAGCACACCATGAAAGTCAGCGATATCCTGCGCGTCAAGGGCAATACCCTGTACACCATCACGCCCGAGGAGCCGTTGGCGAAGGCGCTGGACGCGATGTCGGAGAAGGACATCGGCTCCCTGGTGGTCATGGACCATGGCGACCTGGTGGGCATGCTGACCTTCCGCGAGGTGATCCAGCAGGTGGTCAAGAACAAGGGCAGTGTGGGCACTTCCACCGTGCGCACCGCCATGGACGACGCGCCCCTGACCTGCACCATGGAGACCGAGCTCGACGAGGTGCGCCGCATGATGCTGGAGCGCCACGCGCGCTACATGCCCGTGATGGACAAGAAGATGCTCATGGGCGTGATCAGCTTCTATGACGTGGCCAAGGCTGTGGTGGACGCACAGAACTTCGAGAACAAGATGCTCAAGGCCTACATCCGCGACTGGCCGGAGGACGATGTTCCGGACTCCAAGTTCTGACGCTGGCTTTTTTCCTGGAATGGATGGTTAGCGTGGTGAGCCGGGTCTCGCCCCGGCGGGCGACTCACTTTCTTTTTCTCGCCAAAGAAAGTAAGCAAAGAAAGGCGACCCTGGTGTCTGTGACCCCGGCTGCGCCGGGGCAACCTGCGATGCTC
>JAYNNS010000445.1:0-1535 GCA_038112835.1 Curvibacter sp.
CCAGGCGCGTGACCGGGGGCAGCGGCACGTCCTGCTCGAACACGTCCGGCGGCAGCTGGCGGCGCAGCGGTGCGAGCACGGCCAGTTCCTCGGGCGTGGGCTGGCCCCGGGCCTCGAAGTCGCTGCCGACGAAATAGCCGCGCACCCGGGTGTAGGCGTTGTAGAAGAGCTGGCGGTTCATCCACTCGTAGTCCATGGCCAGGGCGATGGCCTGGCGTACGCGCACGTCCTTGAACTTCTCGCGCCGCAGGTTGAAGAGGAAGCCCTGGAAGTCGCCGGCGTTGCCGTGGCGCAATTCCTTCTTGATCAGGTCGCCGCGCTCGAACTGGCGGCCGGCATAGGCCCGCGCCCATTCGCGCGCGATGAAGGCCTGGATGTAGTCGAACTCGCCGGCCTTGAAGGCTTCCAGCTGGGCGGTGTTGTCCTTGTAGATCTTGTAGGTGATGCGATCGAAATTGAACATGCCGCGGCGCACGTTCAGGTCCCGCGCCCAGTAGTCCGGATCGCGCTCGTAGGTGATGTCCTTGCCGAAGTTCACCTTGCCGATGCGGTAGGGCCCGCTGCCCAGGGGGGTGTCGGTGACGATCTGGTCCAGCGGCTTGCTCTTCCCGTTGTCCATGCCCCACTTGCGGCTGAAGACCGGCAGGCTGCCCGCGATCAGCGGCAGCTCGGCATTGACGCGCTTGAAGTCGAAGCGCACCTTGCGCTCGCCCAGCACGGTCACCCCCCGGATCTCGCCGAAGAGGGTGCGGAACTGGGGCGCGGCCTCCTTCGAGACCAGTTTGTCGAAGGAGTGCTTGACGTCCGCAGCCAGCACCGGATCCCCATTGTGGAAACGCGCCCGGGGATGGAGCGTGAAGGTGGCCGAGAGCTTGTCCGGCGCCACCGTCACGTCCTCGGCCAGCAGGCCGTAGGCCGTGGTGGGCTCGTCCAGGGTGCCGGTCAGCAGGGACTCGAAGACCAAGCCGTTGAGCGCCGGCGGCGCGCTGCCCTTGAGGGTGTAGGGGTTGTACTTGTCGAAGTTGGACAGCCGCGTGGGCGGCACCAGCACGATCTCCCCGCCCTTGGGCGCCGCCGGGTTGACGTAGTCGAAATGGGCAAAACCCGGCGGGTACTTGATGTCGCCGAACTGGGCATAGGCATGCCCGGCCCACGTGGGCAAAGCCCAACACAGGCCGGCCAGCGCCAGCAGGAAAGCTCGTATCGGCATGCGACAATTCTGCCTGCTTTTTTTCGCAGAGAGACATCCATGGGATTCCTGACCGGCAAGAAATTTCTGATCACCGGCGTGCTGAGCAACCGCTCCATCGCCTACGGCATCGCCCAGGCCTGCCACCGCGAAGGGGCCGAACTGGCCTTCAGCTACGTGGGCGAGCGCTTCAAGGATCGCATCACCGAATTCGCCGCCGAATTCGGCTCCAAGCTGGTCTTCGACTGCGATGTCGGCGACGACGCCCAGATCGACAAGCTGTTCCAGGACCTGTCGGTCCACTGGCCGCAATTCGACGGCTTCGTGCACAGCATCGGCTTCGCCC
>JAYNNS010000446.1:0-1523 GCA_038112835.1 Curvibacter sp.
TGCCTCTCGCCCTGTCCGGTCAAGATCGACTTCGGCGACGTGTCGATGAACATGCGCAACCTGCTGCGCAAGATGGGGCAGAAGTCCTTCCGCCCCGGCAATGCGGCGGCCATGTTCTTCCTCAACGCGACCCAGCCCGAGACCATCAAGCTGATGCGCACGGCCATGGTCAATGTGGGCTTCAAGGCCCAGCGTCTGGCCAACCAGGTGTTGCGCGTCGCCGCGAACCGGCAGACCGCCCATCCACCGGCCACGGTGGGTACGGCTCCGGTCAAGGAGCAGGTGATCCACTTCATCAACAAGAAGATGCCCGGCGGCCTGCCCAAGAAGACGGCACGCGCCCTGCTGGACATCGAGGACAAGGACTACGTCCCCATCATCCGCGACCCCAGGGCCACGACCCCGGAGACCGAGGCGGTGTTCTATTTCCCGGGCTGCGGCTCGGAGCGTCTGTTCAGCCAGGTGGGCCTGGCCACCCAGGCCATGCTCTGGCACGCCGGCGTGCAGACGGTGCTGCCGCCCGGTTACCTGTGCTGCGGCTACCCGCAGCGCGGCAGCGGCCAGTTCGACAAGGCCGAGAAGATGATCACCGACAACCGGGTGCTCTTCCACCGCGTCGCCAACACGCTGAACTACCTGGACATCAAGACCGTGGTGGTGAGCTGCGGTACCTGCTACGACCAGCTGCAGGGCTACAAGTTCGAGGAGATCTTCCCGGGCTGCCGCATCATCGACATCCACGAGTTTCTGCTCGAGAAGGGCATCAAGCTCAGCGGCGCCCAGGGCGGCTACCTCTACCACGAGCCCTGCCACAACCCCATGAAGCAGGGCGACTCGATGAAGACCGTGCGCACGCTGCTGGCGGGCGACGCCCGGGACAATGTGCTCAAGAGCGAGCGCTGCTGTGGCGAGTCCGGCACGCTGGGCGTGACCCGGCCCGATGTGTCCACCCAGGTGCGCTTCCGCAAGGAAGAAGAGATCCGCAAGGGCGAGGCTGCCCTGCGCGAGGCCGGTCTCGTCGGCGCCAGGGACAACATCAAGATCCTGACCAGCTGCCCGAGCTGCCTGCAGGGCCTGAACCGCTATGGCAACGATCTGCAGAACGGCCTGCTCGAGGCCGACTACATCGTGGTCGAGATGGCACGCCAGATCCTGGGCGAAGACTGGATGCCCGAGTACGTGGCCGCGGCCAACGCCGGCGGCATCGAGCGCGTGCTGGTCTGACGCCCCCTGCCCCGGTCCCAAGCACCTGCCGCGCCTGAGGGTATGGCGTGGCGGTGGTGCCGGCCGGGGATAATGTCCTACCCAGCAATCGAGGTGATTCCCATGGCAGGTTTGCAGGCCGGCGCGCCGACGCCGATCGATCTCACGGTGCACAGCAAGTCGCGTGTGCTGGAAGTGGCTTTTTCCGATGGCCGGACGTTCCGCATCCCTTTCGAGTTGATGCGCGTGTATTCGCCCTCGGCCGAGGTGCAGGGTCATGGGCCCGGCCAGGAGGTGCTGCAGACCGGCAAGCGCGAGGT
>JAYNNS010000447.1:0-769 GCA_038112835.1 Curvibacter sp.
GGCTCCATCGGCATCGTCACCTACCCGGACCAGCAGGAGGCCGACAAGCTCGTGGCCCAGGCCGACGCCGCCATGTACGCCGCCAAGCGCGGCGGCGGGGGCGGCTGCGCGCTGTTCGAGCCGCACATGAATGCCGACGTCTCCGAGCAGCTGGAGCTGCAGAACGACCTGCGTCGCGCGCTGGAGCACGACGAGCTCACCTTGCATTACCAGCCCAAGATCGACGGGGCACGCCAGCTCATCACCGGGGTCGAGGCCCTGCTGCGCTGGCGCCATGCCGAACGCGGCATGGTCAGTCCCAAGGTCTTCATCGCCCTGGCCGAACGCTTCGGCCTGATCAACCGCCTGGGCAGCTGGGTCATCGAGGAAGCCTGCCGCCAGATCCGCGCCTGGGAAGAGCAGGGCCTGCGCATGCCCGTGGCCGTGAACCTCTCGGTGCACCAGCTGCGCGAGCAGGGCCTGGCCCAGCGCATCGCGCAGACGCTGCAGCGCCACGGCGTGCCCGCCCGCCAGCTGCTGTGCGAGATCACCGAGAGCGTGGCCATGGAGGATTTCCAGGAGGCGCGGCGCACCTTCGACGAGCTGGCCGCGATCGGCGTCTATCTCTCCATCGATGACTTCGGTTCCGGCTATTCGAGTCTCAGCTATCTGCGCCAGCTGCCGGCCCAGCAGCTCAAGATCGACCGCAGCTTCATCCACGACCTCGACAAGGGCGACAACGCGCGCGCCGTGGTGCAGGCCGTCATCAGCCTGGCGCACGCGCTGGGTC
>JAYNNS010000447.1:779-1523 GCA_038112835.1 Curvibacter sp.
CGACATCCTGCTGGCCATGGGCTGCGACGAACTGCAGGGCTACCTCTACGCCCGCGCCATGACGGCCGAGGAACTGCTGGCCTGGGCCCGGGGCCCCAAGGCCGGGGGCAGCGTGGGCTTCGCCCCCTCGGTTTTCGGCGGCCCCTGAGGGGGCGCGGGCGCCTCAGCCTCAGGCCGTCGTCTTGGGCTGGAAGTCGCAGCAGGCGGCCACGCTGCACTGCCAGCACTGCGGCTTGCGCGCCTGGCAGACGTAGCGCCCGTGCAGGATCAGCCAGTGGTGCGCATCCACCAGGTACTCGGGCGGGATGCGTCGCAGCAACTGCATTTCCACTTCATAGGGATTCCTGCCCGGCGCCAGGCCCGTGCGGTTGCCGACGCGGAAGATGTGCGTGTCCACGGCCATGGTCGGCTGGCCGAAGGCCACGTTGAGCACCACGTTGGCGGTCTTGCGGCCCACGCCGGGCAGGGCCTCGAGCGCCTCGCGCGTGCGCGGCACCTGACCGCCGTGGCGTTCCACCAGGATGTGGCAGGTCTCCATCAGGTGCCGAGCCTTGCTGCGGTACAGGCCGATGGTCTTGATGTAGCCCTCCAGGCCTTCGAGCCCCAAGTCCAGGATCTGCTGCGGCGTGTGGGCCACGGGGAAGAGCCGGCGCGTGGCCTTGTTCACGCCCACGTCGGTCGCCTGGGCCGAGAGCAGCACGGCGGCCAGCAATTCGAAGACCGAGGTGTATTCCAGCTCCGTGA
>JAYNNS010000448.1:0-1511 GCA_038112835.1 Curvibacter sp.
CGTAGCCCTTGATCAGGCGGCCGCAGAGCGCGATCTCGTGGCCCGTGGCCCAGTGACGCGCGGTGCCGTTGACCACGGCATCGAGCCACTGCTCGATGAGTTGCTGCTCGGTCGCGTAGCGGCTGCCGTGCGGGCGCAGCCAGCGGAACGAGGCCAGGCCGCGCAGCGCGATCATGCCGAAGACCGAGTGCGTGCCGATCTTGAGCGGCAGCGCCCAGGGTGTCTTGCCGGCCAGCACGCGCTTGCGGTCCCAGGCCAGCAGGCGGTTGGCCGCGCCTTGCGGCAACAGGGCCGCGAACTCGGGCACGCCGGGCTTGAAGTGGTCGTAGAGCTTGAGCAGGTCGGCATCGCCGGCCTTGACCTCGCCGACCACGCGCTGCCAGCGGCTGGCGCGGCTCTTGAGGTCGGCCACGCGGATGATGTCGTCGAAGGCCATCCACAGCGCGAGCCAGCGCGCCATCTCGCGCGTGACGGCCCAGCCGCGCGTGCCCTGCGGGTCGCTCGCGCGCTCGGCCTGCAGCACGCGCTGCAGGCGCTCGCTGTAGAGGCGGGCGTAGGCCGCGCCCTGGTATTCGACCAGGCGCGCATGGCCCAGGGCGATGAGCTCGTGCAGCACGGAAGGGAAAGCCGCGGCCACGTCGGCGGGCAGGGCCGGGACCTGCTCGGCGGGCGCCACAGCCCGGGGAGGTTGGGGTGCCAGCACCTGCTCGAGGTACTGCGCCTGGGTGCGCTGGGTCTGCACGGCCTCGAAGCCCAGCGCGAAGCCGCGCAGGCTGGCGCGGGCAGCGGCGCTGCCATCCTGCAGCACGTGCTCGTAGTCCTCGCGCTTCATGGGCAGCAGGCCGCTGGCGGCGATGCTGCCCAGCATGACGGCGCTGACGATGGTGCCGGCCTGGCGCGTGAGCTCGGCCATGTCCACGATGTGGTGCACACGGCTGTGCGCCGCCACGAGCTGCATGAGCTCGCGCGTGTCACGGCGGCCGTCGCCCATCTGCATCTTTTCCATGGTCGTCAGCGCGCGTGCAGACGACGTGAGCACCAGCGTGCGCTCACGGCTGGCGTGGCCCAGGCTGATCTGCCGCACGGTCTCCAGCAGCTCGCTGGAGAGCAGGGCGTCGAGCCGGCCCGGCACGGGGTAGAGGCCCAGCACGGGGCGCTTGCCGCCGAGCTCGGCCTGGGGCACGGGGAAGAACTCGAGGTAGTAGGTGGTGGCACCGGTGCGCTGCGCCACGCCGGGGATGGACGTGGCCTGCACGGGGTAGCCCGCGTGGCGCGCGGTCTCGACCAGCCACTCGGTGAGCACGCCGCCACCTTCGCCACCGAGGGCACAGACCAGCAGGGAAATGGGTTGGGTCATGTTCTTGTTGTCCAGAATCAGGCGGGTTGCAGCACGCGCACGACCGATCGGCGCAGGCCGGCGAGCAGGCGCTCGTGCCAGCGCGGGTTCTGCACGACTTCGGCGCGGTAGAAGGAGGGGCAGAGCGTGGCCGCGTGCGCGTTGGCGCCGCACA